>NZ_JAYMZR010000035.1:0-4371 GCF_035828615.1 Streptomyces sp. H27-D2
GCGGACCACGCCGCGGGCGGGCCGGCTGGTTGCGGAGGTCCGCCGCGCGGCGGTGGTGGCGGTGGAGGGGGTGGTGCGGGGCGTTGTGGCCGGGGCCGGGGCCGGAGCGGTGGCCGAGGCTGGGGTCGCGCGTGTCCTCGGAGCTGTGCTGGGAGCCCCGGCTGAGGGCATGCTCGGAGCTGTGCTGGGAGCCCCCGCCGAGGGCGTGCTCGCAGTCGCGGCAGGAGCCGTCGTCGAGGTCGAGCACGCGCCCGAGCCGGTGCCGGTGCCCGTGCCCGTGCCCGAGCGTGCGCTCGGAACCGTGTCGGGAGTCGTGCCCGAGGTCGAGCGCGCGCCCGAGCCGGTGCCCGTGCCCGAGCGTGCGCTCGGAACCCTCTCGGAAGCTGTGCCCGAGGCCGTGCCCGAGGCGGCGGGCGTGCTCGGAGTCGTGCCGGGAGGGGCGTCCGGAGCCGGGGTTGCGGTCGCCCCGGGTGCCCTGCCGGCCCCCTGCTCGGGGACGGTTCCTGGCGGGGGGCCCGTACCCGCGCCGGAGACCGCTCCGGGCGGGCGGCCCGCAGTCCCACCGGAGACCGTGCCCGTCTCACCACCTGCCGGCGCGCACCGCGCCGCCCGCCGCGCCCCCGCCTCCGCGAGGTGACGTTCGATCGCGTCGAGCGCGAGCGCCGGCGCTCCCAGCACCAGTTGCGCCGCGCCCTCGGGCAGCGGTTCCGCCGCGTCGAGATGACATCGGGTGCCGACGACGAGCGTGGCCGAGGCCAGCGCGTCCAGGGCCCGCGCGGGAAGGCCTGCGCCCGAACCGGTGCCTATGACGGTTATCACGATGCTCTCCCCAAGCTGCTGATGCCCACCGCGACGCGGCTTCCGCTGATGCTGCCCACTTCGTCGCCGCCGATCACCCCGCCACCGCCGATTACAGCATCACCGCCGCGATAGCCGATCACAGCCCCACTACCGGCGGAGCTCACCGTGCCGGAGATCTCGGCGGGCATGGAATCGGGTCCTCTCACGCGCGGATTCGAAGATCTGGGAAACCTGGCGCCGAACCGGCGTACGGCGTAGGCGCGAACCCCTGACATGCGGGATCAGTGCCGGGTCAGTAAGCAGGAGGTGGCGCGGACCGCGCCGGCGAAGCCGCAGGACGGCGGACAGGAGCGACCCGATGCCGGTGATCATCGCGCTCGGCGCGTTCCTCATGACGCTGTTCGGCGGCTGGGTGGCGCAGCATGTGACGGACCGCAGGCACCTGATCCTCGGCCTGGCCGGCGGCCTGATGCTCGGCGTCGTCGGCCTCGACCTGCTGCCCGAGGCGCTGGCAGCGGCCGGGCACGACGTCTTCGGCGTCCCGGCCGCGCTGCTCTGCTTCGTCCTCGGCTTCCTCGCCGCGCACGCCGCCGAGCGCCTGCTCGCGGTGCGCAAGGCGGCCCACGGCATGGACCCGGAGGAACGGGTGCCGCAGGTCGGCCTCACGGCGGCGAGCGCCATGGTGCTGCACAGCGGCATGGACGGCGTGGCGATCGGCCTCGCGTACCAGATCGACAGCGGGATGGCGGCGGCCGTAGCGGTCGCCGTGATCGCCCATGACTTCGCGGACGGCTTCAACACGTACACGATCACCAGCCTGTACGGGAACGCGCGGCGCAAGGCGCTGGTGATGCTCGGCGCGGACGCGCTGGCCCCGGTGATCGGTGCGGCGTCCACGCTGATCTTCACTCTTCCGGAGCAGTTCCTGGGGATCTACCTGGGCTTCTTCAGCGGCGTGCTGCTGTATCTGGCGACCTCGGACATCCTTCCCGAGGCGCACCACAAGCACCCGGCGCTGAGCACCCTGCTGTGCACCGTGGCCGGTGCGGGGTTCATCTGGCTGGTCGTCGGCCTCGCGGGCTGAGCCGGGAGCGCGGCTCACCGCCGCCCTCCGGGGCCGCCGTCCCGCCGCGCGGGCGCGGGCGTGTTCAGCGTCGAGGTACGGCGGCGGACCGTCCGGCCGGTCGCGCACTTCGTTCACGTCGTGCACCCTCCCACGAACCGGTGGGCCATCTCCGGGGCGGCGGCCCCGTGCACATGGAGATACGAGGCGTGCACGCCGCCCTGTACGAAGCCTTCGACCCGGCGCTCGGGGCGGGTCAGTCCCCATGCCGGCTCGTCGCCCGCGCCCGGCTCGATCGCCGTGCGGTGGAACTCGTGCCCGCGCAGCCGGGTGCCGGCGGTGGCCAGCACGTTGTCGTTGACGGCGACCGCCTCGCGGTAGCCGAGGGTCAGCCGCTCCGACATCCGGGCCTCGGCGGGCAGCACCCCGCACATCGGCTTGCCGTCGAGCGACCGGGCCAGATACAGCAGCCCGGCGCACTCCGCCGAGATCGGCGCCCCGGCCGCCGCCAGCCCGGCGACGGCCCGGCGCAGCGGCTCGTTGGCCGACAGCTCCGGCGCGTACACCTCGGGGAAGCCGCCGCCGATGACCAGCCCCGCCGTGCGCTCGGGGAGTCGCTCGTCGCGCAGCGGATCGAAGGGGACGACCTGCGCGCCGGCGGCCGTCAGCAGCTCGGTGTGCTCCGTGTAGGAGAAGGTGAACGCGGCGCCGGCGGCCAGGGCGATGACGGGCCGGGCGGCGGCCGAGGCGCTCCGACCGTCCCCGCCCGGGACGGGGGCGTGCGGGGCCGTCGCTCCGGGGGCCGTCGCGCCCGGAACCGCCCGCCGCAGTTCGGCCGCCGCGTCCCACGGCTCGGCGGACAACTTGGGTGCGCTGCGAGCCAGCGCCAGCAGCGCGTCGAGGTCGCAGCCCTCACGCACGCGCGCGGCCAGCGCGGCCACCGATTCGACCGCGTCCGCGCGCCGTTCGGCCACCGGCACCAGGCCGAGGTGCCGGGACGGCGCGCCGACCTGGGGCGCGCGTCGCAGGGCGCCGAGCACCGGTACGCCCGCGCCGTCCATCGCCTCCCGCAGCAGCGTCTCGTGCCGGTCCGAGGCGACCTGGTTGAGGATCACCGCGCAGACCCGCACCCCGGTGTCCCAGGACGCGAAGCCGTGCACCAGCGCCGCCACCGAACGCGACTGCGAGGAGGCGTCCACGACGAGCACCACCGGCGCCCGCAGCAGCTTCGCGACATGCGCGGTGGACGCCAGCTCGCCCTGTCCCGCGGCTCCGTCGAAGAGGCCCATCACCCCTTCGACCAGCGCCAGGTCGGCTCCCGCCGCGCCGTGGGCGAAGAGCGGGGCGATCCGCTCGGGGCCGCACATGTACGCGTCGAGATTGCGGCCGGGACGCCCCGTCGCCAGCGCGTGATAGCCGGGGTCGATGTAGTCCGGCCCGACCTTGTGCGGAGAGACGGCGAGCCCGGCCGCGGCGAAGGCGGCCATCAGGCCGGTGGCGACGGTCGTCTTGCCGCTGCCCGAGGCGGGCGCGGCGATGACGAGCCGCGGGATGTCGGCGATCACCACTCGATGCCCCGCTGGCCCTTCTGCCCCGCGTCCATCGGGTGCTTGACCTTGGTCATGTCGGTGACCAGGTCCGCGGCTTCGATCAGCTCAGGGGCCGCGTTACGCCCGGTGATGACGACGTGCTGAGTGCCGGGGCGGTCGCGGAGCACGGACAGCACCTCGTCGGTGTCCACCCAGCCCCACTTCATCGGGTAGGCGAACTCGTCCAGCACGTACAGCCGGTATGTCTCCGCGGCCAGATCGCGCTTGACCTGCTCCCAGCCCTCGCGCGCGGCCTCCTCGCTCGACTCGATGTCGCGCTGGATCCAGGACCAGCCCTCGCCCATCTTGTGCCATGCGACGGTGCCTCCCTCGCCCGAGTCGCCGAGCACGCGCAGCGCACGCTCCTCGCCGACCTTCCACTTCGCGGACTTCACGAACTGAAATACACCGACCGGCCAACTCTGGTTCCACGCCCGCAGCGCCAGCCCGAACGCGGCGGTCGACTTTCCCTTGCCTGTGCCGGTGTGCACGATCAGCAGCGCCCGGTTGCGGCGCTGGCGCGTCGTGAGCCCGTCGGCGGGCACGGTGGTGGGTTGTCCCTGCGGCATCAGGCGGCCCTTCTCGTCGTCTGTACATTCCGTACCAGCGCGGACACGGCGTCCGCGCGCAACTCGTCCAGGGTCACGGCGGTGCCCTGCAGATCGCGGGCGAGCGCGCCCGCCAGGCCGAGCCTGACCGGCCCCGACTCGCAGTCGACGACCACCGAGGCGGTCCCCTGGCTCGCCAGCAGCCGGCCCGCACGCCCGGCGCGCGCGACCGGCTCGGGGCCGCCCGTCGCGCGCCCGTCGGTGACGATGACCAGCAGCGGCCGGCGCGAGGCGTCCCGCATCCGCTCCACCCGCAGGACCTCATGCGCCTTCAACAGCCCGGCTGGAGACGCTGCCGACCGGGGGCCGC
>NZ_JAYMZR010000035.1:4381-23849 GCF_035828615.1 Streptomyces sp. H27-D2
GTGTGCGGCCCCCGGTCGGCAGCGTCTCCAGCCGGGCCGCGCCCGCCTCCACCGAGGAGGGCGGCGGCAGCGTCAGCTCGGCTTCCGAACCGCGGAAAGTGATCATGCCGACCTTGTCGCGGCGCTGGTACGCGTCGAGCAGCAGCGACAGCACCGCGCCCTTCACCGCGCTCATCCGCTGCCGCGCGGCCATCGACCCGGACGCGTCCACGACGAACAGCACGAGGTTGCCCTCGCGGCCCTCGCGCACCGCCTCGCGCAGATCGTCCCGCCGTACGACCAGACCGCGCCCGGAGCGCCCGCGCGCCCGCTGGTGCGGGGCGGCGGCCTGCACGGTCGCCGACAAGTGCAGCTTGGAGAGCGCTCCTTGGGGCCGGCGCGCCCCCGTGGTGCGCCCGTGCGCGGTACGGGCGCGCGAGCGCCGCCCGTCCGCCCCCTCGCCGAGGCCCGGAACGTCCAGCTTGCGCGCCTTGAACGGAGCGGCGGCCCCGACGGCGACCTGCTGCCGGGCCGGCCCCGAGCCGTCCTCGGACTCCTGCTGGTCCGGCTGCTGCGGCCGTTCCTCGGCGGCGGGCTCGCCCGTGCCAGCCGGGCCTTCTGTGCTTTCTGTGCTGTCCGGGGGGCCCTCGGGATCGCTGCGCGGGTCCGGTACGGACGGCTCGCCGGCGGGGGAGTCCGAGCCGTCGGAGCCATCGGCGTTCTCCGGGCCCGCAGGAGCGTCCGGGCTGTCCTGCGGCGGCCGGCCGCCACCGGGGCCCTCGGGGTCCGGATCGTCGTCCTCGGCCCCGCTGTTCTGCTCCAGCGTCTCGTCGAGCTTGTCCTCGTCCAGCCCCGGCGCGTCGAACGGATTGCGCCGCCGCCGGTGCGGGAGCGAGAGCAGCGCGGCCTGGCGCACGTCCTCCTCGATGACGGCCGTACGGCCCGCCCAGGCGGCCAGCGCCGAAGCGGTCCGCGCCGTCACGATGTCCGCGCGCATCCCGTCGACCTCGAAAGCCGCGCAGACGGACGCGATTTGGCGCAGCGCGCCGTCACCCAGGCGCACGCTCGGCAACAGGGCGCGCGCCGTGGCGATGCGCTCCCGCAGCGCGCCCTCGTCCGCCGCCCAGCGACCCGCGAATCCCGTCGGGTCGTCGTCGTACGCGAGCCGCCTGCGGACGACCGCCACCCGCTCGTCCGTCACCCGTGAGGCCGCCACCTCCACGGTCAGCCCGAAGCGGTCGAGCAACTGCGGACGCAGCTCGCCTTCCTCCGGGTTCATCGTCCCGACCAGCAGGAAGCGGGCCGCGTGCCGTACGGAGACGCCTTCGCGCTCGACGTACGAGGCGCCCATGGCCGCCGCGTCCAGCAGCAGGTCCACCAAGTGGTCGTGCAGCAGGTTGACTTCATCGACGTACAGCAGACCCCGGTGGGCGTCCGCGAGCAGGCCGGGTTCAAAGGCCTTCACGCCCTCCGACAGCGCCCGCTCGATGTCGAGTGCGCCGACGAGCCGGTCCTCGGACGCGCCGACCGGCAACTCGACCATGCGAGCGGGACGGGCCGCGCCGGTGCCGGGCTTATGCGGTCCGTCCGGGCAGGCGGGGTCGGGGGTGCCCGGGTCGCAGGAGAACCGGCAGCCGACGACGACCGGGACCTGCGGCATCAGCGCCGCCAGCGCGCGTACGGCTGTGCTCTTGGCGGTGCCCTTCTCGCCGCGCACGAGCACTCCGCCCACGGCGGGCGACACGGCGTTGAGCAGCAGGGCCAGCCGCAGGTCGTCCATGCCGACGATCGCGGTGAACGGATACTGCGGGGTGCTCGCGGCGGGGGCCGGGAGCAGGGAGTCGGCCGTGGCCGCGGATCCGGCCGGGGCCGGGGAGTTGGCAGTGGTCGGGGATGTCATGCGTCGCCGCCTTCCAGGTCGCCTTCGAGGTGCGGGCGCGTCGCGCGCGACCGCACCGGAGTCTTCGGGTCCGGCTCGGCCCACAGGCCGCGCCCGTCGGTCGCCGGCGGCCGTCCACCGCTGCCGCGCGGCGCCCACGGGCTGGTCTTCCTCATGAGCTCCTCACGGCGATCACGGCAGTCATGGCCGTCACAGCGATCACGGCAGGCATGGCATTCACGGCATTCACGGCAGTCGCGTTGGTCACGGCATCCCCGGTGGAATGAAGGGCAGCCCGGGCGGCACGCCGTCCTCGATCAGCCGCATCAGCGCGGCGGTGTCCGCGTGCTCCTCGATCAGGTCCCCGAGCCGGTCCAGCTGCTCCTCGCGCAGCGCCCCGAAGCTGGTGTCCGGAGCGGGGATGAACGACCGCCCCGCGTCGGCCGCCACGCGGCGCAGGAACGCGCGGCGAAAGCCGTCGCTCTCCAGCGAACCGTGCCAGTGGGTGCCCCAGACGGACCCCGACCGGCAGCCGTCCAGGAACGGTTCGCCGCCGCCGGTCAGTTCGGCGACGCCATGGTGGATCTCGTAGCCCTCGACGCGTTCGCCGAGCGCCTCGCCGACCGGTCTGGCGAGGGTCTTGTCCACGGCGACCCGGACGCGTACGGGCAGCAGACCCAGCCCGTCGACCGTGCCGGCCTTCGACTCGACGTCGTCCTCGATGCGCTCGCCCAGCATCTGGAAGCCGCCACAGATACCCAGCACCGGCCGCCCCTCCGCCGCCCGCCGCGAGATCGCGTCGGCCAGCCCGCGCTCGCGCAGCCAGCGCAGCGCCCGCACGGTGCCGCGGGTGCCCGGCAGCACGACGAGGTCGGCGTCTGCCAGTTCCTCGGCGCGGTCCACGAACCGCACGACCACGCCCGGTTCGGCGGCCAGCGCGTCCACGTCGGTGAAGTTCGACATCAGCGGCACGGCGACGACCGCGACCCGCAGCAGTTCCGCGCCGTACGGCGGTGCGACGACGCTCTCCCGGACGGCTCCGCGCAGCGAGACACGCAGCCCGTCCTCCTCGTCGATGCCCAGCCCGTGGGTGAACGGCAGTACGCCGAGCGTCGGCCGCCCGGTGAGGTCCTTGAGCATGTCCAGGCCGGGTTCCAGCAGCGTCACATCGCCCCGGAACTTGTTGACCAGGTATCCGGCGATCAGTTCCTGGTCCGCCGCCGAGAGCAGCGCCGTCGTGCCGAAGAACGAGGCGAAGACACCACCGCGGTCGATGTCCCCGACCACCACCACCGGCAGCCGGGCGGTGCGCGCGATGCCCATGTTCACGATGTCGGTCCGCCGCAGGTTGATCTCGGCCGGGCTGCCCGCGCCCTCGCAGATCACCGCGTCGTGCGTGCGCCGCAGTTCCGCCAGACAGTCCGCCACGGTCCCGAGCAGCGTCTCCTGCCGCCCCGCGTGATAGCCGCGAGCGCTCATCTCGCCGACGGGCTTGCCCATCAGCACGACCTGGCTGCTGCTGTCGCTGCCGGGCTTGAGCAGCACGGGGTTCATCAGCGCGGTCGGCTCGACGCGCGCGGCGGCGGCCTGCATCGCCTGCGCCCGGCCGATCTCCGCGCCTTCGCGCGTCACGAACGAGTTGAGCGACATGTTCTGCCCCTTGAAGGGCGCCACCTTCACGCCCTTGCGGGCCAGCCACCGGCAGATCCCGGCGGTGACCACGCTCTTGCCCGCGTCCGAGGTGGTCCCCGCGACCAGGAGCCCACCGCCCAGGCGGCCTTCGCCGCTGCTCATGAGTTCCCCTTCCGTACGGCCATGGGCCGCGGTTCTGCTGCCGGGCCGGTGACAGGGCTGCCCGCGAAACCCGTAGAGCAGGCAGAGGCCGCAGTGCCGTCGGATCCCGCGAAGCCCGCGGAATCCGCGAAGCCCCCCGAGCCCGCGATGCCCGTAGAACCTGCATACCCGGAGGATCCCGCCCACCCCCCGAGCCCACTCCCAAGACCGCGCCCGCGCAGCGCCCCGCGCCCGCGCAGCGCGACCCCTGCCACCCGCGCGACGGCGGACACCACCAGCGCCAGCGCACTCACCCGGCGTGAAAGCCGCACCGCGCGCTCGATGTCGCGCACTTCGACCGGACGCCCGCCGGCGTTCAGCACCGGCCGCTGCTCGGTCCGTCCGCCGTACGCGAGGCTGCCGCCGAGAGTCACCCCGAGCGCGCCCGCGAACGACGCTTCCACCGGGCCCGCGTTGGGGCTCGGGTGGCTGCCGCCGTCCTGTCGCCAGGCCCGCAGCGCGCCGCGCGGGTCGGGGCCGGCGAGTACGGCGAGGGCCGCGGTCAGCCGTGCGCCGGGCCAGCCGGCCACGTCGTCCAGCCGCGCCGAGGCCCAGCCGAACCGGCGGTATCTGGCGGACTTGTGGCCGACCATCGCGTCCAGGGTGTTGACGGCGCGGAAGGCGACGAGGCCGGGCACACCGCCCGCCGCGCCCCACACCAGCGCGCCCACGACGGCGTCGGAGGTGTTCTCGGCGACCGACTCGACCACCGCGCGCGCGATCTGCTGCCCGTCCAGCGCCTGCGGGTCACGGCCGCACAGATGCGGCAGCCGCTCCCGGGCGACGTCGAGGTCCCCGGCGGCGAGCGCCCCGCCGACGGCCCGCGCCTCACGGCCGAGCGAGGTCCCGCCGAGCACGGCGAAGGCGGCGGCGGCGGCCAGTGCGGTCCGGGCCGGCGCATGGCCGCGTACGGACCGGTGCAGCAGCGCGGCGCCCGCGGCCGCGCCGCCCGCGCACACCAGGGTGTGCAGCGCGCCGGCTCCGCGGTGGTCGCGCCACAGTCGGCGCTCGACGGCCGCGGCGGCCCGCCCGAAGGCGGCCACCGGGTGGCCGCGGCGAGGATCGCCCGCGACCAGGTCGGCGAGGAAGCCGAGCGCGACGCCGGACACATAGGAACCGGCAACGGATGAACCGGCAACGGATGAACCGGAGAGGCCGGACGCGGAGAGGCCGGACCCGGAAGACAGACCGGACCCGGAGATACCGGACGCGCGGGAAGGGGAAGGGGCGGAGGACGCCCCGGAGGAGCGGGCGGGAGCCGTACGTGAGACGGGATCGGCACGCGTCATCGGGGTCAGGCCGCCGTCGCGCCTCGGTGGGGTGTCACGGGTGGCGGTACGGGCGTACGGCTGCGGCCGGGCATGGCGAGGGTCCTCACTCAGGGTCCGCGCCCTGGTTCGACGTGACCGGCGAGGAGAGTTCCTGGCTCCCGGATCGGCGCTCTCCCCGGTCTTCCGGCTCCGTCTCGTCGAGCCGTGACCCGGATGGCGGGGGAGCGCTCCCCGGTAACAGTGGCGGGACCGCGCCGGATTCACACCGGCTTCCTCTTCTGTCGCCGTTTGGCCTCGGCAGTCCACCACGCCCGGGAACAGCCGTCAACTCACCTTTGACCTGCGACGGGAGAGTGTGGGCGGACCCACAGGGGCCCCGTCACGCGAAGACCCGCCGGGCGGTACGCGCTGTTTCGCGCGTACAGCCCGGCGGGTCCTTCAGTGCGTTCCCCGTGCTTTCCGACGCTCGTCGTCAGGCGACGATCAGGAAGATGCCGTACGCCACGGCCGCCAGGCACAGCGCGAAGCAGGCGTACGCGCCGGAGCGCGCCAGCGCGGTGGGCGCCGTGGTCCCCGCCACGACGGCGGTGTCCGTGCCGCCGGCCTGCTGCGGCTTACGGGACGTACCGACGATGCCGAGGGTGAACAGGCACACGATGCCGACGGTGACCACGACGCTGACGCCGAAGACCTCGCCCAGTGCTGACCATTCGATGTTCATGAGGATGCTTCCTTAGCTGCCGACCGGAGCCGGGCCGGTCAGACCGCCGCTTTGGCGGGATCATGGGCGGGGCTGACGGGGCGGGCGGCATGATCCGAAGCCGGGGAGGCGGGGGAAGGCAGGGACCCGGCGGGGGTCACCGCGGAGCCAGGATCGACCTCGTCCTCGACCTCGTCCTCCGACTCCGGTGCGACGAGCGAACCGGTGGTGGGCGGCGGCGCGACCGAGCGCATCGCGGCGGTGATGACGCCCACGGACTCCCGTTCCGTCCCCGCGCCCTCGGCGTCCGTGCCGGCGGGCGCGGGCGCGTTGACGTTGGTGTGGTCCACCGGCTTGCGGCGCGAGGCCAGCCAGATCGCGCCGCAGGCCAGTACGGCGAGCACGGCGACGGTGGCGATGCCCCAGGCGCCCTGGTCGGCGAGGAGCGCGGCGCCCGCGGCGACCAGGCCGGCGGCCGGCAGGGTCAGGCCCCAGGCGATGACCATCCGGCCTGCCGTGGACCAGCGCACCACGCCGCCCTTGCGGCCGACTCCCGAGCCCATCACGGCGCCGGAACAGACCTGGGTGGTGGAGAGCGCGAAGCCGAGGTGCGAGGACGACAGGATGACGGCCGCCGCGCCGGTCTGGGCGGCGAAGCCCTGCGGCGGCTGGATGTCGGTGAGGCCCTTGCCCATGGTGCGGATGATGCGCCAGCCGCCGAGGTAGGTGCCGAGCGCGATGGCGACGCCGGCCGAGGCGATGACCCACAGCGGCGGGTCCGAGTCAGGGACCAGCACACCGCCGGTGATCAGCGCGAGGGTGATCACGCCCATCGTCTTCTGCGCGTCGTTGGTGCCGTGCGCGAGGGAGACCAGCGCGGCGGAGGCGATCTGGCCGGCGCGGTACCCCTTCGCGGTGTCCTCCGGGTCGCGGTTGCGGCCGATCCGGTAGGTCAGCCGGGTCGCGGCCATCGCGGCGAGACCGGCCACGATCGGCGCGGCCACCGCCGGGATCAGCACCTTCATGACCACCGCGTCGCCGTGCACTCCGCTGGTGCCGACTGCCACCAGGGTCGCGCCGATGAGGCCGCCGAAGAGTGCGTGCGAGGAGCTGGACGGCAGTCCGGCCAGCCAGGTCAGCATGTTCCAGACGATCGCGCCGACCAGTCCGGCGAAGATCACTTCGGGTCTGATGCCGACGCTCTCATCGATGATGCCGCCGGAGATCGTCTTGGCCACCTCCACGGAGAGGAACGCGCCGACGAGGTTCAGTGTCGCCGACATCGCCACCGCGGTCTTGGGCCTCAGGGCCCCGGTGGAGATGGTCGTCGCCATGGCGTTGGCTGTGTCGTGGAAGCCGTTCGTAAAGTCGAACACCAAGGCCGTGACGATCACGATCCCGATGAGAAGCGTGATGTTTTCCATTCACCCAGGCAATCAGTTCGAAGGTCAGTGGCACGGCGACCGTAGGGATACCGAATGAACGGAAGGTGAACTGAGGCGGGCTATGCGGTGTCGCAACTCCCGCCCTCCGTCGGGCGACTGGGGCGCGGGCGACAGAAGTCGTCTCGGGTCAACCTCGGGAGAAGCGCTTGAGCTGGGAGAGTGACCCGTTGAAGAGGTTCTGGTCACCCGGCAGCCGGCCCCGCTCGGCGTACTGCCAGATCGTCGAATACGACCAGCCGCTCGGCATCGGACCGGGCGAGGAGTGCCAGTTCGCCAGCCAGAGCGCGTGGTTCCGGCCGAAGCGGCGGCTGCCCCCTGTGCAGCTGTTCCACCACTTCGCCGTGGTGTAGATCACCGGCCGCCGGCCGGTGATCCGCTTCACTTCCCCGCTGAAGGACTTGATCCAGCCGACCATCCCGGCCTGGCTCCGGCCGTGGCACATCGAGCCGTACGCGGCCTCCAGATCGACGGCGGGCGGCAGCGTCCAGCCGTCCGCCGACCACCTGCCGCCGTGCCGCAGGAAGTACGCGGCCTGCCGCTTTCCTGACGATTTGCCCGGGAGTGCGAAGTGGTACGCCCCGCGCAGCATCCCGGCGTCCCGGGCTCCCCCGAACTGCTGTGAGAAATAGGGATTGCGGTACGAGGTGCCCTCGGTCGCCTTCACGTAGACGAATTTCGCCCCCTCGCTCCTCGTCTGCTCCCAGTCCACGTTCTTCTGGTGCGATGAGACGTCGTACCCCCGTGGCATCCCGGCCGCCGAGGCGATCGGCGGTTCGCTGAGGGCGGTGCCGCTCAGGGCCGGCGCGGCGACGGCGGCGGCGATCGCGCGACCCCAGCGGCTCGGCGCGTGACGGTCGCGGGCCATGGGTACCCCCGATGACAGAAGGCGGACAGATCATCGGGAGGTTATCGAACAATACCGGCAAAACGGTTGATCACATGCCGATTCGAAAAAGTGTCACTCATATGCTGATATGACGAGATGTCAGGGTGTCGGTATGCCGGGGTGCGGATGGGCCGACACGCGAAAACGCGGCTCCGCGGCGCCCACCGACAGGGCCGACCGGCAGAGCCCGTCGACAGGGCCCACCGACACCCACAGCCAGATCCCGCGCCGCCGGAGCCCGCGCCGCAGCCGCCTGTCAGGATCTCCGCAGGAGGTGGCAACCGATGACGCGACAGCACGCCACGGACCGACATCACGCCACGGACAGCGAACGGGCCTGGGCCGAACTGGTGGCCACGGCACGCAGGACGACCGCCGACGGCCTGGTCGTCGGAACCTCGGGCAACGTCTCCGTACGCGTGGGCGACACCGTCCTGGTGACCCCCAGCGGAGTCCCGTACGACCGGCTCCGCCCCGAGGACGCGGTCGCCGTCGACCTCGACGGACGGCAGCTCACCGGGACGCTCACGCCCACCAGCGAACTCCCCATGCACCTCGCCGTCTACCGGCACACCGACGCCGCGGCCGTCGTGCACACCCACGCCGTCCACGCGAGTGCCGTCTCCACCCTCGTCGCCGAGCTGCCGCTCATCCACTACATGGCCGCCGCCCTCGGCGGCCCGGTCCGGGTCGCCGACTACGCCCTCTACGGCAGCCCGGAACTGGCCGCGAACACCCTGCGCGCACTGAGCGGGCGCACCGGCTGCCTGCTCCGCAACCACGGCACCCTCACCTACGGCGACACCCTGGACCAGGCGTACGACCGCACCGCGCAACTGGAGTGGATGTGCCGGGTCTGGCTCACCGCCCGTTCCGTTCCCGGCCTCACGCCGTCCCTGCTGTCCCCCGAGGACCTACGGCTCGCGGCGGAGAAACTCCGCGGATACGGACGATCCGGCTGACCCCGGCGTCACCCGCCCGGCCACGCCCGCTGGCCGCCCGGCGCGCACCCGCCCACACTGTGGAGGATGCGCCCGCGTACAGCGGCGGCAGTGGCCGCCACCACCGTGATCGGTGCCGGGGCGACCGCGGTGGCGGTCGGCCGGTACGCCAGCGACGCCGCCCTCAAACCGTCCTCCCACGGCTCACTGCCCGGCGAGGCCAAGCTGACGGTGCACGCCGCCGCGGCCGGCCTGGTCACCCTGACCCGCTCGCCGGCCTCGCTGCGCCCCGGCGCCTACGGGCTCGGCGGACCCGGCTGCCACGCGATCGTCGGCCCGGTGGCCGACGACGCCCCGCACCGGCCCGACACCGTCGTGCGCCGGGTCGAACGGGTCACCCATGGCGTCCTCCGCCCCGGCCTGCGGATGCGGCTCACCCCGCAGGTCCACATCGGCAACCCCGGCGACGCCCTCGGGCTCGACTACGCCGACGTCGACGTCCCCGGTGAACTCGGCGCGCTGCCCGCCTGGTTCGTGCCGGCCGTCCGCGACACCTGGGTGATCACCGTGCACGGCCTCGGCACCACACGCGCCCACCCGATGGTCGTCATGCCGTTCCTGAACGGCCTGCGGCTGCCGGTGCTCGACCTCGCCTACCGCGGCGACCCCGGAGCCCCGCGCTCCGCCGACCGCCTCGGGCACCTGGGCGACACCGAATGGCGCGACCTGGACGCCGCGATCCGCTACGCGGTGCGCTACGGCGCCCGCCGCGTCATCCTGCACGGCTGGTCCACCGGCGCGACGATGGCGCTGCACGCCGCCGCCAACTCCGGGCTGCGCCACCGGAGCAGCGGAATCGTCCTGGACTCGCCGGTGCTCGACCGGCAGGCGACCCTGCGCGCGCTGGCCACCGCGCACAGCGCCCCGCGCGCCCTGCTGCCGCTCGTCGTACGGGCCGCCCAGGGCAGCGCCGGCGCGCACCTCGACGCCTTCGCCGAGGCCGCCGACCCGGCCAGGCTGTCGGTGCCCACGCTCATCGTGCACGGCCCGGACGACACCCTCGCGCCGTGGGGCGCCTCACGCGAACTCGCCCGGCTGCGCCCCGAACTGGTCACCTTGCACACTGTCCGGCGCGCCCCGCACGCCTCGATGTGGAACGCCGACCCGAACGGTTACGAAGAAGCACTCCGACGCTTCCTGATACCCCTTATGTGACCCTGTTACGCCCACTTTTGCAGCTTCTTGTCCGGTTGGCCGCGCAGCTCGTCCGGTGGGGCGAACGGGGGAGGCGCATGGGTGGCGAAGCAGCAGGACCGATTCCGATTGGGCTTTCGGGCCGTCAGCGGGAAGACTGCACCCGTGACGTCCCGTACCCCGCGCGACTCCCGACCGCTCCGAGACTCCCGGCTCCGCCTCGTCCCCCGGCAGCCGATCGCAGCCGCCCGCATGGCGGTCACGACCCGCCGCACCCGACCGGCCCCCCGGCCGCCCGAGGGCACACCGCCTCCCGCGGAGCTGGCCCGGCAGGCGCGGGACGGCCTCGCCGAGGCGGTGCGAGTCGCCCGCTGGGCCGACGCCGAACCGGGCCGCGGCGCCGCCGGCGCGCTCTCCCGACGCGAACTCGCCCAGGCCGCCGAGGCGCTCAGCCGCACCCTGGCCGAGGTGCGGGCCGACTGGGACCGGGCCAGGCTGGCCGGACTCATCGAACTGCACAACGGATCGGTTCGCCCCGGCTGGCGGCTGCGCGCCTGGGACCGCGACGACACCGCCGTGCTGCGCGGCTGGGTCGCGCTGTTCGACGCCTGGTCGCTCGCCCACCCGGTGTCCCGCGATCCGGCCTGCGCCGCCGCGGGGCCGGCCGTGGTCGCCGAGGTGATCGAAGCCGCTCCGCAACTGCTGTCCGTACTGCACCTGAACGGCGGTCCGGTGCCCGCCGCGACCCTGCTCGACCTGCTCCAGCAGCGCGTCGCGGAGATCCGCGCCGAGCGCTGCGAGGTGCCCGCGGCGGGCGTCGCACCAGCGGAAGCCGTGGCCGCCGTAGCCGCTGATCCGGTCGTGGAGCCTGCCGCCGGACCGGCCGACGGCCTGCTCCCCGCGCTGCTGGGCTGGGCCCTGGCGGGCCTGGGCTCGGTCGGCGCGCTGACGCTGCGCGGCGCGACGGCCGAGGCCGCGCTCACGCCGCTCGGCCACTGGGCGGTATGGACCAAGCTGGAACAGATCTGCGTCGCCGCGCAGAGCCCGGCGGGCAACATCGAGCAGACCGCCGAGAACATGCTGCGCGGTTGCGCCCGGCTCACCCCCGGTCCGGCCCGCGCCGAGTACCGCGCCTGGCTCGCCGCCCGGCCCGTCGGCAGCGCCGTCACCGAACTCCTGGAAGTGGCGCGCGGCGACGACTCACTGCTGCGCGGCCTCGCCTTCGAGGCGCTGCGCGCCGTGGGCGGCCCGGCCGAACCCGCCGTCCGAGCCGCCGCGAGCGAGGCATGGCTGCGGCCGTACGCCCTGCTGTGGCTGGTCGAGCACGAGGGGGGCGACCCGGAGGACGCCCCCGATGTGCTGACCCGCGAGGAATCCACCTGGCTGTGGGTGGACACCGCCGCGGCCGTCGCCGACCACGGCGAGAGCATGCTGCTGGTCCGCCACCTCGACTCGGCGATCCAGGGCTCGGTGCCCGGTCTGCTGGACGAGGTACGGGCCGTGGGCCACCCCCGCACCGTCCAGGTGCTGGTCGCGCTGGCCGCCGCGCACCCCGACCCGGTGCTCGCCAAGGCCGTACGGCGCGCGGCCTTCCAGGTGCACACAGGCGGAGCGCCCGACACCCGCGCCTAGCGGGCCCCGACGCACGCGCCCAGCGGGGCTCCCGGCGGGCGCTGCTCAACGGAGCCCCGAGGGAGCCGCTCAGCCGTCACCGCCGGGGGCGTAGGTGCCGAAGCACCACAGGTTCCCCTCCGCGTCCCGGGCGATGTAGTCACGGGAGCCGTAATCCTGGTCGGTCGGGGGCATCAGGATCTCCGCCCCGTGCTGCTCGGCGCGCTTGAAGTGCACGTCGGCGTCCTCGATCACGACATAGACCGAGGTGGCCCTCGCGTCCTGGGTGGCCTTGCCGTGCGCCCCCTTGTCGCTCTTGGAGCTCAGCATCACCATGCCGTTGCCGTACGAGAACTCGGCGTGCGCCACCGATCCGTCCTCGCCCTCGTAGAGAGCGACCTGGGTGAAGCCGAACGCCTCGGTCAGCAGAGTGACGGCGGCCCGAGCGTCCCGGTACGTCAGCACCGGGTAGACGGTCGGGCGGTCTGTCCGGGTACCTGCCATCGCGATCACCGTTCTTTCCGTTGTCGCCAGTCCGGTGTGACCCGTATCTCAGTCTGGCACCGGGGTCCGACAATCGCCGCTCGCGCCGCCGTTTCGGGCGGCGGAGCGGCGCACGCCGGGAAGTATGGGCGAACTGCCCCATCTGCGGCTTTCCCGTCCGGGGCCGAAGGTGACAGAGGGGCGGACAGCCGCACGGACAGCGACAGGGAGCCCCGCGCGGGCCCCGGGCCTTGCCGCCGCCGAGAAAATATGGTTGCCGGGCCCCGCTAGACTGGATCCCATGGCATTTCTCCTTGTGCATTAGCCGGCGTCACACGCCTGTCGCCCCCGCCATCCCTG
This sequence comes from Streptomyces sp. H27-D2, assembly GCF_035828615.1. Lineage (NCBI taxonomy): Bacteria > Bacillati > Actinomycetota > Actinomycetes > Kitasatosporales > Streptomycetaceae > Streptomyces > Streptomyces sp. H27-D2. The sequence continues at coordinate 16,964 of NZ_JAYMZR010000035.1, forward strand.
TCAATGGCGCGCTGTGCGCGGCGGCTTTGATCCGCCTGTCCCCCTGACGTCTGCCACGCCCTGGAGTTTTTCCCGTGATCACCGCCTCCGGCATTGAGTTGCGCGCCGGCGCACGCATGCTCATCGAGTCCGCTTCCTTCCGCATCGCCAAGGGCGACCGCATCGGCCTGGTCGGCCGCAACGGCGCGGGCAAGACCACCCTCACCAAGGTGCTGGCAGGCGAGGCCCTGCCGACCGGTGGCACCGTCACCCGCTCCGGCGACGTCGGCTACCTCCCGCAGGACCCGCGCACCGGCGACCTCGACGTGCTCGCCCGCGACCGCATCCTCTCCGCCCGCGACCTCGACGCCGTGCTCCGCAAGATGCGCGAGAACGAGGAGCGGATGTCCACCGGACAGGGCGCGACCCGCGAAAAGGCGATGAAGAAGTACGAGCGCCTGGAGACCGAGTTCCTCACCAAGGGCGGGTACGCCGCCGAGGCGGAGGCCGCGACCATCTCGGCCAGCCTCGGACTGCCCGACCGGGTGCTCGGCCAGCCGCTGCACACCCTCTCCGGCGGCCAGCGCCGCCGCGTCGAGCTGGCCCGGATCCTCTTCTCGGACTCCGACACGCTGCTGCTCGACGAGCCGACGAACCACCTCGACGCCGACTCCATCGTCTGGCTCCGCGACTACCTCAAGAGCTACCGCGGCGGCTTCATCGTGATCTCGCACGACATCGCCCTCGTCGAGACGGTCGTCAACAAGGTCTTCTATCTGGACGCCAACCGCACCCAGATCGACGTCTACAACATGGGCTGGAAGCTCTACCAGGCCCAGCGCGAGGCCGACGAGAAGCGCCGCAAGCGCGAGCGCTCCAACGCGGAGAAGAAGGCCGCGTCCCTCAACTCGCAGGCCGACAAGATGCGCGCCAAGGCCACCAAGACGGTCGCCGCGCAGAACATGGCCAAGCGCGCCGACCGGCTGCTGGCCGGCCTGGACGCCGTCCGGGTCTCCGACAAGGTCGCCAAGCTCCGCTTCCCGGACCCGGCCCCGTGCGGCAAGACGCCGCTGATGGCGAGCGCGCTGTCCAAGTCGTACGGCTCACTGGAGATCTTCACCGACGTCGACCTGGCCATCGACAAGGGCTCGCGCGTGGTCATCCTCGGCCTCAACGGCGCCGGCAAGACGACGCTGCTGCGGATGCTCGCGGGCGTCGAAAAGCCCGACACCGGCAAGGTCGAGCCCGGCTACGGCCTCAAGCTCGGCTACTACGCCCAGGAGCACGACACCCTCGACCCGGAGCGCACGGTCCTGGAGAACATGCGCTCCTCGTCGCCCGACCTGGACCTGGTCGAGATCCGCAAGACGCTCGGCTCCTTCCTGTTCTCCGGCGACGACGTCGACAAGCCGGCCGGAGTGCTCTCCGGCGGCGAGAAGACCCGGCTCGCGCTGGCCACCCTCGTGGTGTCCTCGGCGAACGTGCTGCTCCTCGACGAGCCCACGAACAACCTCGACCCCGCCAGCCGCGAGGAGATCCTCGGCGCGCTGCGCACCTACAAGGGCGCCGTCGTCCTGGTCACTCACGACGAGGGCGCGGTGGAGGCGCTGGAGCCGGAGCGGATCATCCTGCTGCCGGACGGCGTCGAGGACCTGTGGAGCCAGGGCTACGCCGACCTCGTCTCGATGGCCTGACCGACCGGCGCCGCCGGGATCGCCGGCATCCTGGCGGAATCGGCGGTTCCACCGGCCTGATCCACTTCTTATGGATCATTCGGCCGACAGGTGATCCTTCATCTGAGTGAGTGCGGCTCGTACTCCGGCGCGCCTTCCGGTGCGGCACGAGCGGTGTGTGGCTTCTACAGCCATATGCCGCTCGTTTGCTGTTTCACCCCATCTGACCTGCTGGTTCATCCTGCTGACCGGATGGCGAACGTCTCTTCGGCAGCGCGGAATCGAGAATTCCGCCGCCTTGGCGCCGGTCATGGCACGGAAAGCTTGTCGCACGGACCTTGCCGAATGGGTGGCCAGGAAGCCGTGGAGGGGTGATCATGAGAGTCCAAGAGCGCACTTCCCACGAGGAGGCACGGGTGGCCGAGACTCTGAAGAAGGGCAGCCGGGTAACCGGCGCCGCGCGCGAGAAGCTCGCGGCAGACCTGAAGAAGAAGTACGACTCCGGTGCGAGCATCCGGGCGTTGGCCGAAGAGACCGGTCGCTCCTATGGATTCGTGCACCGGATGCTCAGCGAGTCCGGGGTGACCCTGCGTGGTCGCGGCGGGGCGACGCGGGGCAAGAAGTCCGCCTCAGCCTGACGAGGTGTACCAGTGCGTCCGGCAGTGTCACCCGGTCGATCGTGTGATCGACCGGGTGGTTACTGTTCAGTCAACTTAACCGCGGTTGACTCGGAGGCACCCCATGACTCTGCTCGACAAGGACGGCGTTCGACTCACCGTCGACGACGCGGTGGCCACCGTCACCTTGGCCAACGCGAGCAAGCGCAACGCCCAGTCGCCCGCCATGTGGCGGGCCCTGGCCGAGGCCGGGCAGCTGTTGCCCGGCACCGTCCGGGTGGTCCTGCTGCGCGGTGAGGGCCAGTCCTTCTCCGCGGGACTCGACCGACAGGCCTTCACGCCCGGCGGGTTCGACGGCGAGCCGTCCTTCCTCGACCTGGCGCGCGGTTCCGACGCCGAACTCGACGGCGTCATCGCCGAGTACCAGGAGGCGTTCACCTGGTGGCGGCGCAATGACATCGTCAGCATCGCCGCCGTGCAGGGCCACGCCATCGGCGCCGGCTTCCAGCTGGCGCTCGCCTGTGATCTGCGGATCTGTGCCGACGACGTGCAATTCGCGATGCGCGAGACCAGCCTCGGACTGGTGCCGGACCTGACCGGCACCCACCCGCTGCTCGGCCTGGTCGGCTACGGCCGCGCGCTGGAGATCTGCGCCACCGGGCGCTACATCCACGCCCCCGAGGCCGAGCGCACCGGCATCGCCAACCTCGTCGTGCCCGCCGCCGAACTGGACGCCGCGGCCACGGACCTGGCAGCGGCGCTGCTCGCGGCCCCGCGCGACGCGCTCATCGAGACCAAGGGGCTGCTCCGGGACGCCCCCGGCCGCTCGTACGAGGAGCAGCGGGCGGCCGAACGCGCCGCGCAGGCCCGGCGGCTCCGCGATCTGGCCGGGCTCACCGACTAGCCGGTACGCGGCCGGCCGCTGCCCGGTACGGCTGCGTAGCCCGGCCCGCCGTACAGCGACCGCTCCGGCGTCACTCGCTGTAGCCGGAATCCGGTTGCCGCAACCCGCCGCGGCTACTCGCCGGTCGCCACCGCGGTGACGAGGACGGCGACCGTGACCGGTCCCGCGCCGGGCCCGCGCAGCGCCTCGGCGACCGCCGTACGGACCGCGCGAGCCACGTCGAGCGCCCGGTGGCCGGCGGCGACGGCCAGTTGCACCTGTACGTGGCGGCCGGCCGGCCCATAGCCGCCGTCCTCGCGTTCCTCGACCCGTACGGCCCGGTTCAGCCCGCCCAGCGCGGGCGCGAGCCGGGTCACGCCCGGGACGGACTCGGCGGCGGCCGACGCCGCGGCGGCCGGGTCCGGGGAGCCGTCGGCGTCGGACGCCGCCGAGTCCGTGCCGCTGCCCGGCGCGTCCGGCGTGCCCACCGTCTGCGGTGGCTCCGGTGGCTCCGGTGGCTCCGCTGTGGTCGCCGGGCGCCCTGTGTCCGTCGCGGCGCCGGAATCCGCTTTGTCCGTCAGCAGGCCGGTGACCCGCAGGTCGATCCCGCTGATCCGCAGGCCGAGCCGCTGCCGGGCGCAGTCGAGCAGCGCCTCGCGCAGCCGGTCGGCGGTGGCCGGGACGGGGTGGTCCGGGGTGACGGCGCACTCCGCCTCGATGCGGAGCGGGCCGGGCGGCAGCGCGCTTGCCGGGGGTGGCACGGCGGGCTCACGGGGCGTGGCGGAGTCGTCGGGTCCGATCCGCAGCGCGCCGAGCCGCGCGCCGCCGACCTCGGACCCCGAACGGCGGAGCACCGCGCCGGCCGCGTGCTCGGTGAGCCAGCTGCCGTCCGCCGCGTCGCCGAGCGGCAGCAGCCGTCCCAGGCCCAGCTGCTGCCGTACCGCTTGCGTCAGTCGGTCCACGGCCACCGCTGTCACCCCTTTCGTGTCCTGTCGGGCCCCGCCGGTCACTCGGCTTCCGGCCCCGGGACACATGGTTCCACCAGGGGCCCGGCCCCGCGCAGCGCATTCCCCCGGGCCACCCGAACGGCTTCGTCCCCCACACCGGGGCCCGCTTCCCCCGAGCGTGAGCGACCGCCCGCGCTTAGTGTGAGCAGTGGAGCGGCAGGCCGCTCCGCCCCCTCGGAAAGGGAAGATCGGCGATGAGCGACACGGCACACCGGAACCTACCCGAGCCCCCCGTCAAGGAGTCCTCGGGCGACCAGACGTCCAAGAACCTCGGATCCCGGCGCGGCGTCGGCGGCGACGCGGGCGGCCGGGGCAGGACCACCATCGCGGACGGCGTGGTGGAGAAGATCGCGGGCCTGGCGGCGCGTGACGTCGTCGGCGTGCACGCCATGGGCAGCGGGCTGTCCCGGACCTTTGGCGCGGTACGCGACCGGGTACCCGGAGGCGGCAGCGCGAAGTCCGTCTCGCGCGGTGTGAAGGCCGAGGTCGGCGAGGTGCAGACCGCGCTCGACCTGGAGATCGTGGTGGACTACGGCGTCGCGATCGCCGATGTCGCGCGGGCGGTGCGGGAGAACGTGATCGCCGCGGTCGAGCGGATGACCGGTCTTGAGGTCGTCGAGGTCAACATCGCGGTCAGCGACGTGAAGCTGCCGGAAGAGGAAGAAGAAGAGGAAGAGCCGCGGCTCCAGTAGCGACCGCGGCTCGACCATCGGGGCCCGGGCCGCAGACGCTGTTTCCCGGATCGCCGCAGGCCCGGTGGGGCACCCCCCAGCGGTATCTGGGGAACCTGGCACGGCGCCTCGCGGCGTTGGCGAAACACCCGAATAGAACCGCTATGCGGGCGCTCCGCTGCCGTGCGAGGCACCGCACCAGGCGACGCCCCGGGCTGATCCACGGCGATCCGGGAAACAGGACCTAGCGGCCCGATTGAAGGAGCGCACGATGAGCATGGCTGTAGTCGGCTTGATCGCCGGCATGGCGCTGGGCTTCGCCGGATACTTCGGCGGCTTCGGTGCCTTTCTGTTGGTGGCGGCGCTGGGCGCCGTCGGATTCATCGCGGGCCGGTTCCTGGACGGTGACCTGGAGCCGGGCGAGTTCTTCCGCAGTCGCGACCGCGACGACCGGCGCCGGTGAGTGCCGGTGTCGAGCGAGGCCGTCGCCGCCCCCGCCGTCATCCCCGCCGCCGAGCGCGGCGCGACCAGGATCGCGGACCGGGTCGTCGCGAAGATCGCTTCGCAGGCGGCCCGGGAGGCGCTGCCCACCGGGCTCGCGACGCCGCACGCGACGGTGTCGGTCCGTCAGCACTCCGGGCGGGGCGCGGGCGGCGGTGAGGCCCGGGTGCGGGTCACCGTCGAGCTCCGCTACCCCTCCGACATCGGCGCGCAGTGCGGCGCGGTGCGCCGCCGGGTGACCGAGCGGGTGGGGACGCTGGCGGGCATGGAGGTGCCCGAGGTGGCGGTGGACGTCGAGCGGCTGCATTCGGCGCTGTCCCAGCGCGCGGACCAGGGGAGAGTGCGATGAGCGACACCGGCCCCGGCCCGGAGCCGGAGGAACGGACCCAGCGGCTGCCGACGATCGAGCGGGCCGGCCCGTCCGGCGAGCCGCCGTCGTCCGGCTACGACCACCCCGTACCCGCGGCCCCTCTGCCGGACGGCGCCAAGGGCCGGACCGGCCGTTTCTGGTCGGGGCGGCGGGCGCCCGCGGCGGTGGCCGCGCTGCTGCTGGCCGCGGCCGTCGGGCTGCTGCTCTACGACGTGGCGGCGGTGCGCGCCGACCGGTCCGCGATGAGCTGGCGGCAGCGGCTCGCGGACGAGTTGGGGTCCCGCCCGCTGGACGACGGAGCGGTGATCGGCGGTGCGGCGGCCGCGATGGTGATCGGCCTGTGGCTGCTCGCGCTGGCCGTGACGCCGGGGCTGCGCGGGGTGCTGACCATGCGGCCGGGGCCCGCCGACGTCCGGGCCGGGCTCGACCGGCGGGCCGCGGCGCTGGTGCTGCGCGACCGGGCGATGGAGGTCGCCGGGGTGCAGTCCGTACGGCTGGTGGTGCGGCGGCGGAGGGTCACGGTGCGCGCGGTGTCGCACTTCCGCGATCTGGACGACGTCCGCGAGGATCTGGACGTGGCGATGGCGGAGGGCATCCGGGGGCTCGGGCTCGTCCGGCCGCCTCGTCTCTCGGTCCGCGTCCGACGACCGGTGAAGAGGTGAACCGACGATGCGCAGGACTGTGAACAGGGTCTTCCTCGGGCTGCTGGGGCTGCTGCTGCTCGTACTGGGCGCGGCGGTGCTGATCGGCGGCCTGGATCTGCAACAGCGGTGGGGGTTCAGTCTCCCCACGGCCTGGCCGTTCAACGGGCCCGACGACGTACTGCTCACCGAACGGGACCGGACCCGGTGGCGGTCCGACGGCTGGTGGTGGCCGACGGTGATCGCGGCGCTCGCGGTCCTGCTGCTGCTCGCGCTGTGCTGGTTGTTCGCACAGTTGCGGCGGCGCCGGCTCGACGAGGTGCTGGTCGACAGCGGTGACGGCGCCGGGGCGCGGGTGCGCAGCCGGGCGCTGGAAGAGGTCATCGCCGCGGAGGCCGGGGACCTGCCGGGCGTCGAGCGGGCGCGGGTACGGCTGCGGGGCCGGCGGACCGCACCTCGGGCGCGGGTGCGGCTGCTGCTCGCCGCGCACGCGGAGCCCGCGGAGGCGGTGGCGCGGCTGGGTTCGGAGGCGCTGGCACACGCC
>NZ_JAYMZR010000035.1:24025-61807 GCF_035828615.1 Streptomyces sp. H27-D2
ACTCGGCCGGGCTGGAGCGGCTGCCCGCGGACGTCCGGCTCCGGGCGGTCAAGCACCGCGCCGAGCGGGTGAGTTGACGGCCGGAAGCGCCGCACCCCACTCGGGTGCGGCGCTCCCGCGCTGTCGTGCCGGGCGCCGCGCCGCGCGGTCCCGCACGTCGTCCCGTTGCGGCGGGGCCGGTCAGAGGCCGGGCAGGGCGCCGCCGTCCACCGGGAGCATCAGGCCGGTGAGGTAGGAGGCGGCGGGCGAGAGCACGAACGCGGCGGTCCTGCCGAACTCCTCCGGGGCGCCGTAGCGGCGCAGCGGGATCGTGGACTCGTTGCGGGCGCGGGTCTCCTCGGGTGTGCCGGACAGGGCGTCGAGCTGCGTCATCCGGTCCGTCGCGATGCGGCCCGGCAGCAGGCCGACGACCCGGATGCCGCGCGGGCCGAGGTCCGCGGCGAGGGACTTGGCGAAGCCGGCCAGGCCGGGGCGCAGGCCGTTGGAGATGGCCAGGCCCTGGATCGGCTCGCGGACCGAGCCGGACAGCACGAAGCCGATCACGCCGCCGGATTCAAGCGCGGCGGCGGCTGCCCGGGCGAGCCGGACCGCGCCCAGGAAGACCGATTCGAAGGACGCCTGCCACTGTTCGTCGGTGTTGTCGGCGGCCAGGCCGGGCGGCGGGCCGCCGACGCTGATCAGGATGCCGTCGAAGCGCCCGAAGTGGCTGCGGGCGGTGCTGACGAGGCGCTCCGCGGTGGCGGGGTCGGCGTTGTCGGCCGCCAGACCCAGGGCGTTCGCGCCCAGTTCGCCGGCGGCGGCCCCGACGGTCTTCTCGTCGCGGCCGGTGATCACTACTTTGGCGCCGTCGGCGATCAGTTCACGCGCGGTGGCCAGGCCCAGTCCGCGGGTGGCTCCGGTGACGACGTACACCCGGTCGTTCAGTCCAAGATCCATGGCTTCAGTCTGCCTCGGGTCGGGGGAGTGTGGCGAGGGCGGTACCCACCAGACCGACGTGGCTGAAGGCCTGGGGGAAGTTGCCGAGGTGCCGGCGGGTCACGGGGTCGTACTCCTCGGCCAGCAGCCCGACGTCGTTGCGCAGCTCCAGCAGCCGTTCGAAGAGCGCGACGGCCTCTTTGCCGCGGCCGGTGAGGTGCAGGGCGTCGGCGAGCCAGAACGAGCAGACGAGGAACGCGCCCTCGCCGCCGGGGAGTCCGTCGACGGAGGTGGCGTCGGTGCTGTAGCGGCGGACCAGGCCGTCCTGGTTGAGCTCGCGGCGGATGGCCTCGACGGTTCCTATCACCCGCGGATCGGTGGCGGGCAGGAAGCCGACGCGGGGGATGAGCAGGGTGGCCGCGTCCAGCTCCTGCGAGCCGTAGGACTGGGTGAAGGTGGAGCGGGCGCTGTCGTAGCCCTTCTCGCAGACTTCGCTGTGCACCTCGTCGCGCATCGCGCGCCAGCGGTCCACGTCGCCCGGCAGTTCGGGGTGCGCCTCCAGGGTCCGTACCGCGCGGTCGGCGGCGACCCAGGCCATGACCTTGGAGTGCACGAAGTGCCGGCGCGGGCCGCGGACCTCCCACAGGCCCTCGTCCGGCTGCCGCCAGCGGGTCTCCAGGAAGTCCAGCAGGACGCGTTGCACGTTCCAGGCGTGCGTCTGGGAGGTCAGTCCGGCGGCGCGGGCCAGGAAGAGCGAGTCGACCACTTCGCCGTAGACGTCGAGCTGGAGCTGATTGACGGCGCCGTTGCCGGTGCGGACCGGGGCGGACCGCTCGTACCCCGCGAGCCAGGGCAGTTCGGCCTCGGGAAGCCGGCGCTCGCCCGCGAGGCCGTACATGATCTGGAGGTCCCCGGGGGAACCGGCGACCGCGCGCAGCAGCCAGTCGCGCCAGGCCGCGGCCTCGTCGAGGTAGCCGGTGGCGAGCAGGGCGTTCAGGGTCAGTGTGGAGTCGCGCAGCCAGCAGTAGCGGTAGTCCCAGTTGCGGACGCCGCCGATCTCTTCGGGGAGGGAGGTGGTGGTGGCGGCGACGATGCCGCCGGTCGGCGCGTAGGTGAGCGCCTTGAGCGTGATCAGCGAGCGGATCACGGCTTCGCGGTACGGGCCTTCGTACTGGCATCGGGAGGACCAGTCGTGCCAGTCCTCCAGGCTGTGCTCCAGCGATTCGAAGGGGTCTATCAGCTCTGGGCGGGGCTCGTGCGAGGGGTGATAGGTGAGGACGAAGGCGACGCGTTCGCCGGCCGAAACGGTGAACTCGGAGCGGGTGCTGAAGTCCTTGCCGTAGGTGGGGACGGGGGGCTCGACGCGCAGCCAGACCGAGTCGGGTCCGGCGACGGCCACCCGGCACTCCTCGGCCTGCCGCATCCACGGGACGGCGCTGCCGTAGTCGAAGCGCAGCCGCAGCACGCCTTCCATCTCGACCTGTCCCGAGACGCCCTCGACGATGCGTACGACGTCGGGCGCGATGTCGCGCTGCGGCATGAAGTCGATGACCTTGACGGTGCCGGTCCCGGTCTCCCAGAAGGTCTCCAGCACCAGGGAGTCGCCTCGGTAGGCACGGCTGGTGCAGCTCGACTCCCCGGCGCCGGCGGGCGCGATCCGCCAGTGCCCGTTGTCCTGGTCGCCGAGCAGGGCGGCGAAGCAGGCGGCCGAGTCGAAGCGTGGCAGGCAGAGCCAGTCGATCGATCCGTCGCGGCCGACGAGAGCGGCGGTCTGGAGATCGCCGATGAGCGCGTAGTCCTCGATTTTTTGTGCCACGGTGTCGCATCTTCCCCAGGGAAGGCGGAACTACTCCGGGCGCGGTGCCGTTCAGGCGATCTCGGGGGCGGTTGCGGGGTCCGTCACTTCGGGGGCGGCCGTGTCCGTGGAGCCGTCGGCGTTCCCGGTGGTGGCGGGCTCCGCCGGGCTGGTCGCGGCCGCTGTCGCCGCCGCGGTGCGGTCCCGGCGCTCGCGGCGGACCAGGATGAACCAGCCGACCGGGACGGCTCCGGCGAACAGCCACCACTGGACGGCGTACGCCATGTGCGGGCCGATGCTGCTGTGGTCGGGGGCGGGTACGGGGTCGGGCTGCCGGGACGGCTTGGGCGTGGTGCCGGTCAGCTCGATGTAGCCGCCGAGGACGGGCTGCCGGATCGCCTTGGCCTGCTTGGCGCTGTCGATCAGCATGACCTGGCGGGGCGGCAGGCCCTGTTTGTCCTTGATGCCGCTGCCCGCGCTGGTCTCGTCGGCCATCAGCCGGCCGGTGACGGTGACCACGCCGGCCGGGACGGTGGGGACCTTCGGGTACTGGGTGAGATCGCCGTCCGCCGGAATCCAGCCGCGGTTGACCAGCGCCACCCGGTGGTCGGCCATGACGAGCGGGGTGAGGACGTAGTAGCCCTGGCTCTGCTCGTCGGAGCCGGTCCGGTAGCGGACCACGACCTCGTGCTCGGCGTCGTACGAGCCGGTGGCCCGTACCGGGCGCCACATGTCGCGGTGCGGGACGTGGTGGCCGGGCGAGGTGAGCTTGCCGACCGGGACGGGCCGGGCGTTGACGCCGTCCGCGATGATCTGGTTCTGGGCGACCCGGTGCTCGTGGCGGTGGAGTTGCCAGAAGCCCAGCTTGGCCATCGCTGGAATCATGATCAGCCCGACGAGGGTGAGGATCACCCACTGCCGGGTCAACAGGAAGCGGTACACCCCACGAACCGTACAACTCGGTCGTGGGGCGTCCGCCGGGAGGGGGCCGTTGGGGCACCGCGCCCGGAGCAGTCCCGGCGCGGCCCGGGCGTATCCCCGGACCGGTCCTGGCTCGGTCCTGGACCAGGTCCAGGACAGCCCCGCGCTCAGCCCCCGGGTCAGCCCCCACCCAGCACCCGCTCAGACCCGGTCGATGAGCCCCACCTGCCCCTCGGCGCGGGCGCAGTGCGCTCCGCAGAACCACTGCCCCTCGGCCTCCACGCCCTGCCCGATGATCTGGCACCGGCAGTGCTCGCAGATCGGGGCCATCCGGTGGATCGCGCAGGAGAAGCAGTCGAAGACGTGCACCGCGCCCTGCGCGTGCACCTCGAACGTCATGCCGTAGTCGTTTCCGCATACTTCGCATCGGGCCATGCGGCACAGGGTGCGACGCGCGGCGGCCGGGCGCGAGCGGGCGGCGGGCGCGTCGCGCGGGCTTCACCTGTTTGTCGGGTGGCCGCGGGCCCCGTGGGGCTCCGCGGCCGGGGGCGTGCGGGCCGGGGTGAGCGCCCCCGGCCGGGTCAGCCGCTCGTGGGTGCGGGGGTCACGTCCTGCAGGAGGTGGGTGAAGGCGGCCTCGTCGATCACCGGCGTGCCGAAGGACGCCGCCTTGGCGGTCTTGGAGGTGACCGCGTCGGGGTCGTTGGTGACCAGCACGCTGGTGAGCCGGGAGACGCTGCTCGCGATGTGCAGACCGGCCTCGATGGCGCGGTCCTCCAGCAGCTCACGGTCGATCGAGGTGTCACCGGAGAACGCCACCCGCATGCCCTGGACGAGCCGGGCGCCGATCTCGTACCGCCCGGGATTGGGGTAGGGGCAGGCCGGCCGCTTGCGGCTGGCGCGCCAGCTGGTGGGCCGGTACGGGGACTGGTGGCCGACGGGGCGGGCCGCGCCGGCGGGCGGGGCGGGGCTGTCCGTCCACTCGGTGAGCGGCTGGCAGGCGAGCAGCGGCAGCCGCACGCCGGTCTCGGCGGCGAGGTGCAGGCTGGGGCGGAACGCCTCCGCCAGCACCCGGGCGTCGTCGAGGGCGTGGTGCGCGCGCTCCTGGACGACGCCGTAGTGCGCGGCGAGGGATTCCAACTTGTGGTTGGGCAGCGGCAGCCGCAGCTCCTTGGAGAGCGCGATGGTGCACAGCCGCTGCCGTACGGGAGCGGTGGCGCGGGCGCGGGCGTACTCGCGGGAGATCATCGACCAGTCGAAGATCGCGTTGTGCGCGACCAGCACCCGGTCGGCGAGCCGCGCGGCGAACTCGTCGGCGATCTCCGGGAAGAGCGGTGAGTCGGCGAGCGCCGCACTGGTCAGGCCGTGAATCCAGACCGGTCCCGGGTCGCGCTGCGGATTGACCTGGGTGTACCAGTGGTCCTGCATATTGCCCTGGGCGTCCAGTTGGTAGACGGCAGCCGACACTATCCGGTCGTCGCGGGCGAGGCCGGTGGTCTCGACGTCGACCACGGCGTACCCCAGCGGGTAGGCGGTCGGCCACGGGGGCGTCGGAGAGGCCTGCTGCGGGATCTGGAGCGCAGCGGCCGTGCGGTCTTCGAGCATGGTCCCTGAGGATACGGGCCGTCGCTGACAGTCCTCACCCGCACCCGCTCAGCCGGTGCCGATAAGTGACTCGACCAGGGCGCGCACCGAGGTGGTGAAGAGGCGTTCGGGGTCGACCGGGCGGGCCAGTGCGCGGGCCAGCGCCGGGTCGTGTCCGGCGGCCGGAGTGTTCCACAGCTCCTGTTCGCCGGGGTGCTGGACCGGGGAGCGCTCGCGGTTGCGTTCCACCAGCAGGAAGCCGACCACCTGGAACTGCACGGCGCGTACGGCCTCGGCGGCGCGCGCCCCGCGCAGTCCGGCGGCGTGCACCTCATGGACGAGCGCCTGCTGCGCGGGCAGGAACATCCGTTCGGTCAGGCCCCGTTCGTGGACCATCGCGACGAGGTGCGGCCGGTCGCGCAGATCGCGGCGCAGGGTTCGGGCGACGGAGACGATGCGCTGTTCCGGGGTCCGGCCGGTGGGGCTGATCTCGCCGATCTCGCGGACGGTGCGCTCCACGAGCGCGTCGAGGAGCGACTCGCGGTTGCCGATGTGCCAGTAGATCGAGGTGACCGCGGTGCCCAGCTCGGCGGCGAGCTTGCGCATGGTGAGGGCCTGCGGGCCGAGCTGCTTGACGAGGTTCGTCGCGGCGTCGAGGACGTCCTCGCGGGTCAGCGCGGCTCTCTGGGCGGTTCTCGGAGTGGTTCCGGGGGCAGTTCTGGGGGCGGGGCTGCGCCGTGGGCCGGTCATGGTCTCCCCATTCTGGTCCGTGCACGTGTCTTTACCCTTCGCGGGTCTCGATGTAACTGTGTTACACGATCCTCCGCATGACCCCTGCACCATCGCGGTACGAACCCCCTGCACGACTCCGATCCGAAGGGCGGTACGACATGGCACGGGTACGCTACGGTCCGCGCGGCGAAGCCGAGATCGCCGCGGCGCGGGCAGCCGTCGGCAAGCTTCCCGACATCTGGTCGACCGGCGTGAGCGCCGTGTGGGAGAGCGATCCGGACGCGGTCGCCGCGGTCCTCCCGCCGCCGCTCAAGCCCACCGAACGCCCCCTGGTCCGAGTCAGCGTCAGCAGGGTCGAACTGCCCGGCTATCGGCTGGGCGCGGGCTCGTTCGCGGTCGCCGCGCGGCACGGCGGGCGCGAGGGCTGGTATCCGCTCGTCATGCCGATGACGCACGAGCGTGCGCTGATCGGCGGCCGTGAGGTGTTCGGCGAGCCCAAGAAGCTGGGCGAGGTCGTCATCGAACGGGTCGGCGACGTCATCGGGGCCCGGCTGGCGCGGCACGGCATCGCGTTCGTCGAGGTACGGGGCGCGGTGAGCGGCCGGCTGCCGCTGCCGGAGCCCGCCGAGAAGCTCGACTTCTACTTCAAGTTCCTGCCGGCGGTCGACGGCAAGGGCTTCGACGGGGACCCCGTACTGGTCCACTGCACTCGGAACGAGAGGTTCCGCAAGCTGGAGTCGGTCACCGGCGACGTGGTGCTGCGCGAGTCCGCGTACGACCCGGTCGCTGACCTCCCGGTGCGCCGGATCGTGGAGATCACCCTCGGCGAGAAGACCAGCGACCAGCAGGGCCGGGTCGTCGAACGGGTCAGCGCGCAGGCCCTGCTGCCGTACATCCACCAGCGCTACGACGACGCCCGGCAGATCCTCGACGGCCCTCCGGAGGCGAGCGCCTGATGGAACTGCGACAGGGACAGGTCGCTGTCGTCACCGGCGCGGCGAGCGGCGTCGGGCTCGCCATGGCCCACCGGTTCGCCGACGAGGGGCTGCGGGTCGTCCTCGCGGACGTCGAGGAGGGTGCGCTGAACAAGGCGGCGGGCGAGCTGCGCGCCGGGGGCGCGCAGGTGCTGGCGCGCGCCGTCGATGTGAGCGAGCGCGCCTCGGTCGACGACCTGGCCGACGCCGCCTACAGCGCCTTCGGCGGCGTCCATGTGCTGTGCAACAACGCGGGCGTCGGCTCCGGCGCGGAGGGCCGGATGTGGGAGCACGAACCCAACGACTGGAAGTGGGCCTTCGCGGTCAACGTGTGGGGCGTCTTCCACGGCGTACAGGCGTTCCTGCCGCGGATGCTGGAGTCCGGGCAGCCCGGCCACGTCGTCAACACCTCCTCCGCCGACGGCGGCATCGCGCCGCTGCCCACCGCCTCCGTCTACGCCGTCACCAAGGCGGCCGTCGTGACGATGACCGAGTCGCTGTACGCCCACCTGAAGGCGGAGCGGGCCGCGGTGGGCGCGTCGGTGCTCTTCCCCGGCCCGGAGATGCTGCGCACCGGCCTGTGGGAGTCGCACCGCAACCGCCCCGAGCGCTACGCCAAGTCCCGCCCGCGCAAGACGCCCTACCGCAGCCTCGACGCGTGGGAGGCCGCGATGAAGGCGGCGGGCCGCGAGGTGCGGTTCACCCCGGTCGAAGACGTCGCCGAGCTGGTCGTGGAGGGCATCCGCGCCGACCGCTTCTGGATGCTGCCGCGAAGCGAGCGCAGCGACGAGCAGATCAGTGCCCGCGCGCGCTCGATGCTCGACCGGGCGAATCCGGCGTACCTGGAGAACTTCGTCCTCGACTGACCGGACAGCACTGCCGGACAGCACTGCCGGACAGCACTGCCGGACAGGCGCGGCAGACCCGGCGGATGCGCGCCAGACCCGGCAGACCCGGCGGGCCCAGCCGACCCGACCGGCCCGAATGACTCGAACAATCCGAACGACCCGCATGAGAGGTGAGCACGTTGACGGAACGGTCCGACCCGTACCTGATCATCTCCTCCGACTGCCACGCCGGACTGCCCACGGAGGAGTACCGGCCCTATCTGGACCCCGCGTTCCACCGCCCGTTCGACGAATTCCTCGGGCAGCGCGACGCGCGCTGCGCGGAGATGACCCGCCTCGGCATCCGGAACGAGGCGTTCGCCGCCAAGTGGTTCGAGGACAACGAGGAAGGGCTGCGCGGCGGTTGGGACGCCGAGCAGCGCGTCAAGGAGCTGGACGGCGACGGGGTCGCCGCCGAGGTCGTCTTCCCGGACGCCGACGCGGTGGACAGCCGGACCGCCGCGCCCTTCGGGGTGGGCCTCGGGCTCTCCGGCGACCAGGACCCTGAGCTGGGCATGGCGGGCGCGCAGGCGCACAACCGCTGGCTCGCCGAGTTCTGCGCGCACACCCCCGAACGGCACTGCGGCGTGGCCCTGCTGCCCATCACCGGCGACGTCGAGAGGGTCGTCGCCGAAGTGCACCGCGCCAAGGAGTCCGGGCTCGGCGCGCTGATGATCCCCTCGATGTGGGTCGACAAGGCCCCGTACCACGACCGCCGTTACGACCCGGTGTGGGCCGCCGCCGCCGAGACCGGGATGCCGGTCGTCACCCACTCCGGTGCGGCCCCGCGCCACGAGTACGGCGACCACCTCGGCATCTACGTCTCCGAGGTCACCTGGTGGCCGTCCCGGCCGCTGTGGTTCCTGCTCTGGTCCGGCGTCTTCGAGCGCCACCCCGGCCTGCGCTTCGGCGTCGCGGAGTCCGGCTGCTGGTGGCTGCCCAACCAGCTGTGGTTCATGGACCGGCTCTACCTCGGCGCGCACGGCGGCAAGAAGCTCTCCCCGTTCGCCGAGCTGCGGCGGGCGCCCAGCGAGTATCTCGACCGCAACGTCTTCATCTGCGCGACCAACACCAAGCGCCGCGAACTCGCCCAGCGCTACGAGATCGGCGTCGACAACATCCTCTGGGGCAGCGACTTCCCGCACCCCGAGGGCACCTGGCCCAAGACCCGCCAGTGGCTGAGGGACACCTTCCACGACATCCCGGTCGACGAGACGCGCCGGATGCTCGGCCTGGCGGCGGCCGACGTCTTCGGCTTCGACACGGCCGGGCTCGCACCCCTGGCCCGCCGGATCGGCCCCACCCCGGCCGAACTCGGCCAACCCGAGGACCAGTCGGCCGTAGAGCTGTCCTGGCAGCGCTCGCGGGAGACCGGCCGGCACTGGCTGACCGGCCACGACTTCCCGTACGTGGGAGTCGGCTCATGACCCGCGACCCCGAGCCGCCGCAGCCGCCCGGTCCGGCGGCCCCGGACCCGGCGACCTCGCTGCCGGTCGACCCCGACCCGTGGCCCGGCCTCAGCACCGGCCCGAACACCGGCCCCGACCCGGACCGCTACACGGTCATCTCGGCCGACTGCCACGCCGGAGCCGACCTCCCCGACTACCGGCCGTACCTGGAGCGACGGCACCACGACGCCTTCGACGCCTGGGCCGCGAGCTATGTGAATCCGTACGAGGACCTGGTGGCCCCCGAGGCGGACCGCAACTGGGACTCGGCCCGCCGGCTGGCCGAGCTGGAGGCGGACGGCATCGTCGCCGAGGTCGTCTTCCCCAACACCATCCCGCCGTTCTTCCCCAGCGCCTCGCTGATGGCCCCACAGCCCTCCGGGGAGGAGTTCGAGCTGCGCTGGGCGGGCCTGCGCGCCCACAACCGCTGGCTCGCCGACTTCTGCGCCGCCGTCCCCGGCCGCCGGGCGGGCGTCGCCCAAGTGCTGCTCGGGGACGTCGGGGAGGCCGTACGGGAGGTGCGCTGGGCCAGGGAGGCCGGGCTCACGGGCGGCATCCTGCTCCCCGGCGCACCGCCGGGCTCCGGGGTCCCGGAGCTCCACTCGCGGGCCTACGACCCGCTGTGGGCGGTCTGCGACGAGCTGGCGGTCCCCGTCAACCACCACTCGGGCTCGGCCTCCCCGCCGCTGGGGGACGAGCCCGCCGCGCGCGCCGTCTTCATGGTGGAGACCACCTGGTTCTCGCACCGGGCGCTGTGGCACCTGATCTTCGGCGGCGCTTTCCAGCGCCACCCCGGCCTGAGGCTGGTCCTCACCGAGCAGGGCTCCGGCTGGATCCCCGGCGTCCTCGACATGCTGGACTACTACCACGGCCGCCTGGTCAGAGCGGCGACGAAGGCCGCCACCGCCGAGGCCAAGTTCGGCGCGGGGCTGGCCGATTCGATGGGCAAGGGGCCCAGCGAGGTATGGCGGGACAACTGCTTCGTCGGCGCGAGCTTCATGCGCCCGCACGAGGTGCCGCTGCGCGAGCGGATCGGCCTCGACAAGATCATGTGGGGCAGCGACTACCCGCACGACGAGGGCACCCACCCGTACACCCGGGAGGGCCTGCGCATCGCGTACGCGGGCCTGCCGCCGCTGGAGGTCGCCGCGATGGTCGGCGGCAACGCGGCCAGGC
Source organism: Streptomyces sp. H27-D2 (assembly GCF_035828615.1). Classification (NCBI taxonomy): domain Bacteria; kingdom Bacillati; phylum Actinomycetota; class Actinomycetes; order Kitasatosporales; family Streptomycetaceae; genus Streptomyces; species Streptomyces sp. H27-D2. The sequence continues at coordinate 34,457 of NZ_JAYMZR010000035.1, forward strand.
TCTACGGCTTCGACCTCGCACTGCTCGACCCGCTCGCGGCGCGCTGCGGCCCGACGGTCGAGGAGATCGCCGAGCCGCTGGAGAAGATCCCGGCGGACGCGACGAGTCCGGTCTTCGCGACGGGGGGAGCGGTGCGGGTCTGGTGACGGGCCCCGCCGGGCGGCTCGGGTGCGGAGCCCGAGTCGCTCCGGCGGGTGTCCGCCGCCGACAGATCGAACCCCGGGTAACACTGACCGATACTCATCGGTAACAACCTCTAGCGGAGCCCCCGTGGCCGCCTTTATGGTGCGGACATGCCGAACCTGCCTGATGTGCTCCTGTGGTCGATACCGGCCTTCGTGCTGCTCACCGTCATCGAAATGGTGAGCTACCGGCTGCGCCCCGACGAGGACTCGGCGGGCTACGCCGGCAAGGACGCCGCGACCAGCATCGGCATGGGGCTCGGCAGCATCGCCTTCGACCTGGTGTGGAAGATCCCGATCATCGCGATCTACACGGCGGTCTACGAACTGACCCCGGCGCGCATCCCGGTGCTGTGGTGGACGCTGCCGCTGATGCTGCTCGGCCAGGACTTCTTCTACTACTGGTCGCACCGCGGGCACCACGTCATCCGCATCCTGTGGGCCTGCCACGTCGTGCACCACTCCAGCGTGAAGTTCAACCTCACCACAGCGCTGCGCCAGCCCTGGACCACGCTCACCGTCTGGCCGTTCTACGTCCCGCTGATCGCGCTCGGCGTGCACCCGGCGGCGCTCGCGTTCTGCTCCTCGACGAACCTCGTCTACCAGTTCTGGATCCACACCGAGCGGATCGACAAGCTGCCCAGGCCCTTCGAGTTCGTCCTCAACACGCCCTCGCACCACCGGGTGCACCACGCCTCGCAGGGCGGCTATCTGGACCGTAACTTCGGCGGCATCCTGATCGTCTGGGACCGGATGTTCGGCTCCTTCGTGCCCGAGGTGGAGCGGCCCGTCTTCGGCCTCACCAAGAACATCGCGACCCACAATCCGCTCCGGGTCGCCACCCACGAGTACTCCGCCATCGCGCGCGACCTCAGGGCCGCGCACGGCTGGCGCGAGCACGTCGGGCGGGTCGTACGGGGGCCGGGCTGGCAGCCCGGGGGAGCGACAGCCGCAGTGGGGGCGGGAGCGGCGGCACCGTCCGGGGCGGAGCTTGTGCCTGAGCCCGCGCGCACTGCAGAGCCCGCGCTCGCAGCCGGGTCGAATCCCGTAGCCGTGCCAAATCCCGCAGCAGCAGCCAATCCCGCAGCCAATCCCGCAGCCGCAGCCGCAGCCGCAGCCGCAGCCGCAGCCGCAGCCGCAGCCGCAGCCCCAGCCGCAGCCGCAGCCCCAGCCGCTTCCGCAGCCGCCTCCGCGCCCGCCTCCGAGCCCGCCATATGCGCGGCGCGCGCGCCGCCGCCCGCCCCCTGCTCGCGCTCTTCGCGCTGCTGGCGGTCGTCCACCTCGGTGCGCTGCTCGGCGGGGCCGAGACGCTCGCGCATCTCACCAAGCCGGCCCTGATGCCGGTGCTCGCCGGGTACGTCCTCGCCCGGGGCGGGCCGCCGCTGCTCGCGGTCGCGCTGCTCCTCGGCTGCGGGGGCGACTCACTGCTGCTGTCCGACGCCGAGCCGGCCTTCCTCGTCGGCATGGGCTCCTTCGCGGCCGGGCACGTCTGCTACCTCGTGCTGTTCTTCCGAGGCCGCCCGCACCTGGACCGCCGCCGGACCGTCCCGCTCGCCATCGCCTACGCGGCGGCCTGCCTCGGCACCGTGGCGCTGCTCTGGCCGGACCTCGCAGCGGACCTGCGCGTCCCGGTGGCCGGGTACAGCCTGCTGCTCACCGGGATGGCGCTGGGCGCGACCCGCGCCGGGCTGCGGGTGGCGCTCGGCGGGGCGCTCTTCCTGATCTCCGACACGCTCATCGCCGGCAGGATCGCCGAGTGGCCGCAGCTGCCCGCTCCGCAGTTCTGGATCATGCTGACGTACATCGCCGCCCAGGCGCTGCTCGCGGACGGCCTGCTGCGGGCGGAACGGCCGCCGCTACGGGTGGGCCGGCCGGTGGCGGTCGCCGACGAAGCGCGTACGCGGCCGGCCGGGGCCGACCACCCGGCGGCAGCCGGGGGCAGCGCGACCCGCGAGGTCCGGTAGCGGCAGCGGGGCCGGCGGCTGTTTTCGGGGCTCGCGGCGGCTGTGTCCCGGGGCGTGCGGCGGCTGTTCCCGGGGGCGTGCGGCGGTCTGCTCCGGGGCGTGCGGCAGGCGCGGTGAGCGCATGCGGGGCGCGGGCGTACCGTGGATCGGCGTGCCGGAAGATCCCGGCCTTCGCGAACCCCTGATCTGCAAGGACACCCCCCATGCGCGCCACCACCATCCACGCCCCGCACGACATCCGCGTCGAGGAGGTGCCGGACGCGGCGATCCGGCGTCCCGAGGACGCGGTGGTCCGGGTGCTGCGCGCCTGCATCTGCGGCAGTGACCTGTGGGCGTACCGGGGCGAGGCCGCCCGGCAGCCGGGCCAGCGCATCGGCCACGAGTTCCTCGGCGTCGTCGAGCAGACCGGGGCCGACGTCGCCGGGCTCAAGGTCGGCGACCTCGTCGTCGCGCCCTTCACCTGGTCCGACGGGGTCTGCGAGTACTGCGTCGAGGGTCTGACGACCTCCTGCGTGCACGGCGGCATCTGGGGCGCGGTGGGCCACGACGGCGGCCAGGGCGAGGCCGTACGCGTCCCGCACGCCGACGCCACACTGGTGAAGCTGCCGGCCGACGCGGTCTCCGACGACCGACTGCTGACGGCGCTGCTCACGCTCTCCGACGTCATGGGCACCGGCCACCACGCCGCGCTCGGCGCGGGCGTGCGCCCCGGCGCGACGGTCGCCGTGGTGGGCGACGGCGCGGTCGGCCTGTGCGGCGTGCTGGCGGCCAAGCGGCTCGGAGCCGAACGGATCATCGCGCTCGGCAGGCACCAGGCGCGCACCGACATCGCCCGCAAGTTCGGCGCGACGGACGTCGTCGCGGAGCGCGGCGAGGCGGCGGTCGCGGCCGTGCGCGAGCTGACCCGCGGGCAGGGCGCGCACGCGGTGATCGAGGCCGTCGGTACCGGGCAGTCCATGCGCACCGCGATCGGCATCACCCGCCCCGGCGGCGCGGTCGGCTATGTCGGGGTGCCGCACGGCAGCGCCACCGGGCTGGACCTGGGCGTGATGTTCGACGCCAACATCACCCTGCGCGGGGGCGTCGCCCCGGTCCGCAGCTACATACCCGACCTGATGCCCGACATCCTGGACGGCACGATCGACCCGTCCCCGGTCTTCGACCTGTCCGTGGACCTCGACGGCGTGCCGCGGGGCTACGGCGCGATGGACGACCGGTCGGCCCTCAAGGTGCTCGTCACGTTCTGAGAGGTCTGCGAGGGCGGCGCGGGCGGCGCGGGCGGCGCAGGGCTGCCCTCGCGCCCCGGCGTGCGCGGCGGGCGACCCCGGCGCACGACTGAGGGGCGCACTTACGCGATGACGACGCTGCCGCCGGCCTTGACGACGGCCTGCTGGACGTCGCGCGAGGAGCCGTGGCCCGAGCGGGTGTTGACGACGTAGCTCATCGAGTCGCCGGCCTCGGCGGCCGTCTTCGCGGCGGCGGAACGGGCCGCCCCAGCGCCGTCGTCGAGCTGTGCGGCCCCGGCCGAAGTCGGCAGGAAGGCGAGCGCGGTGGCCACGGCCATGCCGACGGGTATCGCGGCGGCGCGGCGCGAACGGCGGAAGAAGCGAGCTGACATGGAGTCTCCGCTTCGAAGGACGGATCAGGTTCGCGATCAGGTTCGCAAGGGCGGATCGTTCGAAGGACGGATCGGGCGAAGGGCGACCGCCCGGGGCCGCTCGGGCCCCGGGCGGTCGGTTCAGCTCGGTTACTTGACCGCGTCGAGGGCGTCGACGATGCCGTAGCCGTAGAAGCTGTTCACATGCTTGGTGCCGGCGCAGGTCGCGTCCACGTCACCGTCGCTGTCCGGGTCGTACGGAGCGGTCGGGCAGCCGGGGTTGTCGGCCTGCGACTTGAGCAGCCACTGGATCTCCTGCGGGCTGGAGTCCGGGTGCTTGCTCTTGAGCAGCGCCGCGACGCCTGCGACGTGCGGGCCGGCCATCGAGGTGCCCTGGAGGTAGGCGTAGTCGCCCTCGGGCATGGTCGACAGGATGCGGCCGTCCTTGGCGGGCAGCTCGGGCACCTGGTACTTGTCGCCGCCGGGGCCGGCGACGTCGATCTGGCCGAGGCCGTAGTTGGAGTAGTACGACTTCAGCTTCTGGACGCCGGTGGCGGATACCGTCACCGTGCCGGGCAGCTGGGTCGGGACGTCCAGGCACTTCGCCGGGTCGATCTTGCGCTCGACCGGGGTGGTGTCGTTGGGGCTCGACGCGTCGGTGAGCTCCTTCGCCGCCAGGTCGAAGTTGGAGTTGCCCGCGGAGGCGACGTTGACGGCGCCCTTGCGCTGGGCGTACTTCGCGGCCCGGCCGACCGCGTCAACGATGGCCTTCTGGTCCGGGTCATCCGTGCAGTTGAACATCCACGGGTCGACGTAGTAGCTGTTATTCGTGACCTCGACGCTGTGCTCGGCGGCGAAGACGAAGGCGCAGACGACGCTCTCCGCGTAGAAGAAGCTGCCTTCCGCCTCGCTGACCTTGATGGCGGAGACCTTCACGCCCGGGGCCACGCCGGCGACGCCGATGCCGTTGCGCGCCGCGGCGATCTCGCCCGCGACATGCGTGCCGTGGTAGTCCTCGTCCGGGTTGTACGGGCGCCAGGCGCCCTGGGTGGTGTCCGCGACGCCGCCGACGCAGTTGGCGGACTGCTTCTTCGAGAAGTTCGGGGCGAGGTCAGGGTGGGTGTCGTCGACGCCGGTGTCGATGACCGCGACGGTGACCTTCTTGCTGCCCGGGTTGATCTTCGCTGCCTTGTCCGCCTTGATGGCGGCCAGGTCCCACTGGAGGGGCTCCAGCGGCTCCTTGCCGGCAGCCACGTTCTTGGCCGCCGCCGCCGGCTTGGGCTCCTTGACCTTCTCCGGCTTGCCGACCTCGGTGGTCGAGGCGGACTTCAGCGGCGCGGTACGGCTCGCGCCCGCCGACTGCACGCCCGCGGTGGTACGGATCGTCTTGGCGAAGTCGGGGTTCGCCGAGTGGACGACGATCACGCCGATCTGCGCGTGGGCGATCACGACGGTGCCGCCGGCCTGGACGACCGCCTTCTTCACCCGCTTGACCGTGGCCTGGTCGGCGGTGGTGTTCACCACGTACGACAGCTTCGGACCGTCGGCCCGGACAGCGGTGGTCGTCGCGGTCGTGGCCCTGTCCTGGCCCGCGGTGGTGGCCGAGGCCGCGCCGGGAAGGAAACCGAGCGACGCGGTCAGCGCGAGCCCGACCGGAATCGCGAGCACGCGCGCCCGTCTGGAACGGAGATGAGCCATGGGTTCTCCACATCATCCTGAAGGCCGCCCGCACGCGGGTCGCGTGTGGGCGGGTACATGACGAGTGAAGCTAGCGCTGATCATGGCCATCCATCAATGGATGGCGAGAGAAATCCCGGTATGACACTCATATTGACGTGTCATCAGGGTTCGTACGGCCGAATCCGCTTCCGTACGGGCGTGACGGGGAGCTGCCACCGTTGTCCTACCGAATTCAACAACCACCCCCTGTTGCATACTGCGGCACCGCCCTACGATGCGTGATCCGGATCACTCTGCAAGGCGATTCCCCCAGCTGCCGTCCGCATGTGTCAGGAGAGATCGTGGATACCTCACCTCCCACCGAACCGGGGCCGCACGAGCCTCCGCCCTACACCGAGGTGCAGGCCAGTGCGGAGTTCACCGAACTGCGGCACGCCTACCGCTCGTTCGCCTTCCCCCTCACCGTCGCCTTCATCGTCTGGTACCTGCTGTACGTCCTGCTGTCGAACTACGCGGGCGGCTTCATGGGCACCCAGGTGATCGGCAACATCAACATCGCGCTCGTGTTCGGCCTCGCCCAGTTCCTCACCACCTTCGCGATCGCCTGCTGGTACGCGTACTACGCCAACGCCAAGCTCGACCCGAAGGCCGAGGCCATCAAGTCCCGCCTGGAGGACGACGCATGAGCACGACGTACCAGCTCGCCGCCGGCGGCGCGGGCGAGCACCGCACGCTGATCATCACGCTCTTCTCGGTCTTCGTCGCCGCGACCCTGGCCATCACCATCTGGGCCGGCCGGCAGACCAAGGACGCCACCGACTTCTACGCCGGCGGCCGCGGCTTCACCGGCTTCCAGAACGGCCTGGCGATCTCCGGCGACTACATGTCCGCCGCGTCCTTCCTCGGCATCGCCGGCGCCATCGCGCTGGCCGGCTACGACGGCTTCCTGTACTCGATCGGCTTCCTGGTCGCCTGGCTGGTCGCGCTGCTGCTGGTCGCCGAGCCGCTGCGCAACTCCGGCCGGTTCACCATGGGCGACGTGCTCGCCTACCGGATGCGGCAGCGGCCGGTGCGCACCGCGGCCGGCGTCTCCACCATCGTGGTGTCGATCTTCTACCTGCTGGCCCAGATGGTCGGCGCGGGCGCGCTGGTCGCGCTGCTGCTCGGCATCACCGGCGAGGCCGGCAAGAACCTGATCGTGGTCTTCGTCGGCGTCGTCATGATCCTCTACGTGACGATCGGCGGCATGAAGGGCACCACCTGGGTGCAGATCGTCAAGGCGGTGCTGCTGATCATCGGCACTCTGCTGATCACGATCCTGGTGCTGAACAAGTTCCACTGGAACGTCTCCAGCCTGCTCGGCGCGGCGGCCGAGAACAGCGGTCAAGGGGCCGCGTTCCTGGAGCCCGGCCTGAAGTACGGCCTCACCGCCACCTCGAAGATCGACTTCATCTCGCTGGGCATCGCGCTGGTCCTCGGCACCGCCGGACTGCCGCACATCCTGATCCGCTTCTACACCGTGCCGACCGCCAAGACCGCCCGTAAGTCCGTGAACTGGGCGATCGGCATCATCGGCGGTTTCTACCTGATGACCATCGCGCTCGGCTTCGGCGCGGCGGCGCTGATCAAGCCCGAGGTGATCAAGGCGTCCAACGCGGCGGGCAACACGGCCGCCCCGCTGCTCGCCCAGGAGATCGGCGGCGGCGCCGACTCGACCGGCGGGGCGATCCTGCTGGCGGTGATCTCGGCCGTCGCCTTCGCGACGATCCTCGCGGTCGTCGCCGGGCTCACCCTCGCGTCCTCGTCCTCGTTCGCGCACGACCTCTACGCGAACGTCATCCGCAGGGGCAAGGCCACGGAGAAGGAAGAGGTCGGCGCGGCCCGGATCTCGGCGATCGCGATCGGGGCCGTCGCCATCGGGCTCGGCATCTTCGCGGGCAAGCTCAACGTCGCGGGCCTGGTCGCGCTCGCCTTCGCGGTCGCGGCCTCCGCCAACCTGCCGACGCTCCTCTACAGCCTCTTCTGGAAGCGCTTCACCACCCAGGGCGCACTGTGGTCCATCTACGGCGGGCTGGCGTCCTCGGTGCTGCTGGTCCTCTTCTCGCCGGTCGTCTCGGGCAAGGAGACCTCGATGTTCCCGGGCGTGGACTTCCACTGGTTCCCGCTGGAGAACCCCGGACTGATCTCCATCCCGCTCGGCTTCCTGCTGGGCTGGCTCGGGACCCTGATCTCGAAGGAGGAGCCGGACACCAAGAAGTTCGCCGAGCTGGAAGTGCGCTCGATGACCGGATTCGGCGCGCACTGAGGCGGCGGCGGCCCCGAACGCGGTGCGAGGGCACGGACACGCAGTGTGCACAGAGGGCGACGGACCAGTGACTTCAACGAACTGTTGAAGATTCGAGGTATCGCGTACGCTGCGGGACACTTGAACCGAGCGCCGTCACGCCAACCGCAGGAGGGGCCGCACCATGCTCATCGATACATTCGGCCGCGTCGCCACCGACCTGCGCGTCTCGCTGACCGACCGCTGCAATCTGCGGTGCACGTACTGCATGCCCGAAGAGGGCCTCCAGTGGCTCGCCAAGCCGGACCTGCTCAGCGATGACGAGATCGTCCGGCTGATCCGGATCGCGGTGACCGACCTCGGCATCACCGAGGTCCGCTTCACCGGCGGCGAGCCGCTGCTGCGGCCCGGCATCGTCGGCATCGTGGAGCGGTGCGCGGCCCTGGAGCCGCGCCCCAGGATGTCGCTGACCACCAACGGCATCGGCCTGGAGCGCACGGCCGTGGCGCTGCGCGAAGCCGGCCTCAACCGGGTCAACGTCTCGCTCGACACGCTGCGCCCAGACGTCTTCCAGACCATGACCCGGCGCAAGCGCCACGGCGACGTGCTGCGCGGTCTGGAGGCGGCCCGCGAGGCGGGTCTGACCCCGGTCAAGGTCAACGCGGTGCTGATGCCGGGACTCAACGACGACGAAGCCCCCGACCTGCTGGCCTGGGCCGTCGAGAACGACTACGAACTGCGCTTCATCGAGCAGATGCCGCTCGACGCCCAGCACGGCTGGAAGCGCGACGGCATGATCACCGCCGAGGACATACTCAAGAGCCTGCTCACCCGCTTCGAGCTGACCGCCGAGGAGAACGGCGAGCGCGGCTCGGCGCCGGCCGAACGCTGGATCGTCGACGGCGGCCCGCACCGCGTCGGCGTCATCGGCTCTGTCACCCGCCCGTTCTGCTCGGCCTGCGACCGCACCCGGCTCACCGCCGACGGCCAGATCCGCACCTGCCTGTTCGCGCAGGAGGAGTCGGACCTGCGCGCCGCGCTGCGCTCCGGGGCCACGGACGAGGAGATCGGCGGTCTCTGGAAGACCGCGATGTGGGGCAAGAAGGCCGGCTCCGGGCTCGACGACCCGGCGTTCCTGCAGCCCCGCCGCCCGATGTCAGCGATCGGCGGCTGACCACTCCTCGAAGGACACGACGTCCTTCAGGAAGCCGCGCAGGTCCAGGAAGTTCGAGAGATGCTCGCGGTGCTCGTCGCACGCGAGCCAGGTCTTGCGGCGCTCGGGGGTGTGCAGCTTCGGGTTGTTCCAGACGAGCACCCAGACGGCGCGCGCGCGGCAGCCCTTGGCGGAGCAGATGACGTCGGGTTCGGCCGCGGGGGTCTGTCCGGCCGCGGGGGTCTGGGGGGAGTTCACGCTCTCAACCCTATGCGCAGACCCCCGGCGACTGAACGGCGTCCATGCGACGCGAACATGGCGACGCCGGGCAGCCACGGGGGGAGCCGCCCGGCGTCGGTCTGTCGCTCCGACGGGGGATGCGGAGCGCGTACGAAGTATGTCACGGGGGACCAGGCCGGGTGCACCGGAACCACATGATTGATCTGAGCTTTTCTTGAGCTTTGCAGACCGGAGTGGATCAACTCTGGTCGTACGGCTGCCCATCGTGGTTCGGACCGCGAGGTTCCGGGACCGGATCCGGTGCGGGCTCATCCGTACGGGCGTGCAGCATGGGGCGAACCGGCGCGGGGACGAACGTGGACGGGAGTGAAGAGACGTTCTCCCGGCCCCCGTTGGCGATCACCACGGCGACATAGGGGAGCAGCAGGCCCAGCGCGAGCGTGACGAAGGCGATGTGGCGCTCGACGTTCCACAACACCACGGTGAGTACGACGGACAGGGTGCGCACGGACATCGAGATGATGTAGCGGCGCTGTCGCCCGCGTACGTCCTCGGCCAGACTCTGCCGGGCCCCGGTGATCCGGAAGACCTCGGCGCTGTGTCGCTTCCGTGTCACGTTCCACCACCTGTTCGCCGTGCGGGACGTTCCCCACTCCCGGACGCCGTCAACGTTACGCCGTGACCGGGACGGATTCGAGACCGGGGCGCGCCGCGATGGAGCCGGTCGGAGACCGGCAGGACCCGTACGGCCGTGTCCGCCGTGCGGCGTAGTGGGAGCGCGCTCAGACTGGGCGCGTACGCGCACCCCGCGCCGTACGAGGAGGCGACATGAGCTGGTTGTGGGCGATCGTCCTCGGGTTGATTCTCGGCCTCATCGCGAAGGCCGTCATCCCCGGCAAGCAGAGCATTCCGCTGTGGCTGACCGCCGTCTTCGGCATCATCGGCAGCATCCTGGGCAACACGGTGGCCACCTGGATCGGGGTCAACGACACCAAGGGGATCGACTGGATCAGGCATCTGCTCCAGCTGGCCGGCGCGGTGGTCGTCGTCGGGGTCGGGGACACGCTCTACGCGTCGCTGAAGGGCAAGAAGGAGCGAGCCTGACATCCGGCCCGCCTGACATCCGGCGCAGGCGCCCCCGCCGGTGCGCATGACATCCGTGCGCACCGGCCACTGTTCGTGCCCGCTAGAGCTGCTGGAAGCCCTGGAGCTGGGCGAGCTTGCGCCCCGCCTTGAGGAAGACGCTCGTCGGACGGACGCCGCCGTCGGCGCCGGTGAGCCCCGCACCGGCCAGCGCCTCGCCGAGGACCTCGGCCAGCGGCCGGACGGCGTCGGCCTCGGCGACCAGCACCGTCCGCTGCCCGCTCGCAGCCTCGACGACCAGCTTCAGACCGTTCTGCTTGGCCAGCCGGCGGGCCGCCGAGGCGCTCGGGGTGAACTCCAGCACCTTGGTGAGGACGGTCGCGATGGTCTCGGCGCCGTGTTCGGCGACGTCGGCCACCGGCAGCGAGTCGACGTCGGCGAAGCTCTTCCTGGAGAACTGCGCGACGAACCCGGCGCGCGCGGCCATCGCGGCCGGCACTCCGTGCAGCACCGCCACGACCTCGCCCGCCAGCACCTTCTTGAGGTCCATCGGGTGCAGCGACCGCTCTTCCAGCCGGGCGACCGCCGATTCGATCTCGGCGTCCGTCCACTCGGTCCAGGCCCGCAGGTACGGGACCATCAGCCGGTCCGGGATCGACATGATCTTGCCGAAGACGTCATCGGGGGTGGACGACAGGGCGACCGCGTTGCCCTTGGACTTGCTCATCTTCGCGCCGGTGCCGTCCGTGCCCTCGATCAGCGGCACGGTCGCGATCATCTGCGGCTTCTTGCCGTAGATCTCCATCACCTTGCGGCCCATCTGCATGTTCAGCAGCTGGTCCACACCGCCCAGCTCGATGTCCGAGTCGATCTCGGCCGAGTCGATCGCCATCGCGACCGGGTAGATCAGCTCCGACATCGTCAGCCCCGAGCCCGCCGCCAGCCGGGTGCGGAAGTCGTCGCGCTGGAGCAGCTGCGAGGCCGGGACCTGGGACAGGATGCCGATCAGCTGCGGAAGCGTGATCCCGGCCAGCCACTCGCTGTTGCGCCGGAAGTTCACCCGCTCGAAGTCGAAGAACGGCTTCACCTGGTCGCGGTAGCCCGCGAGGTTCTCGGCGATGTCCTGGTCGGTGAGCGGCGGGCGCTCGGCCGAGCGCCCGGACGGGTCGCCGATCTTCGCCGTGATGTCACCGATGATCAGCGTGACGTCATGGCCCATCCGCTGGAAGCGGCTGAGGATGATCATGGGGACGGTGTGCCCCAGGTGGACGTCCGCCGCCGTCGGGTCGATGCCCAGCTTCACGACCAGCCCGCGCCCCTTGGCCTGGACCGCGTCGATCTGCTCGGCCAGCTTCTCCGGCGAGGGGACGACGTCCACGGTCCGCCCCGCGATCAGCGCGGCCTGCTCCTTCGCGGACAGGTCCGTCAAGTCGAGATAGCGCCGGGCGGCCGTCACCGCGAGCAGCCGCTCCACGGTCGTGTCGGAAGAGAGGTCCTGCGTGAGGAGCTCGCTGGCGCGGGCGACGGATTCGCCGAGGCGTGTCATGTCGTTCCTGAGGATCGTTGTTCCCGAGGGGAGGGCAGCCAAGAGTCTATTCGTGTCACACTCCGCGGCTGACCGAACTCATATTGAAGTCCGGGACGCGCAGCGCGGGCATCGCGGCCCGGGTGAACCAGTCGCTCCACTCGCGCGGCAGGGTGCGCTCGGTACGCCCCGCCTCGACGGCCCTGGACAGCAGGCCCACCGGCGACTCGTTGAACCGGAAGTTGTTGACCTCGCCGACCACCTCGCCGTTCTCGACCAGGTAGACGCCGTCCCGGGTCAGGCCGGTGAGCAGCAGCGTCGCCGGGTCGACCTCGCGGATGTACCAGAGGCAGGTCAGCAGCAGGCCGCGCTCGGTGCTCGCGACCATCTCGTCCAGCGAGCGGGTGCCGCCCCCGTCCAGGATCAGGTTGTCGATCGAGGGGGCCGTCGGCAGACCGGTCAGGGCGGCGCTGTGCCGGGTGGTGACCAGCCGGTTCAGCCGCCCCTCACGGATCCAGTCGGTGCCCGACAGCGGCAGGCCGTTGTCGAAGACGGACGCGTCGTCGCCCGAGGAGTGCGCCAGCACGAACGGCGCCGACTCCAGGCCGGGTTCGCGCGGGTCGCTGCGCAGCGTCAGCGGCAGCCCGGAGAGCTTCTCGCCGAGCCGGGTGCCGCCGCCGGGCGTGCTGAAGACCGTACGGCCCTCCACCGCGTCGCGCGCCGCCGCCGACCAGAGCTGGTAGATCAGCAGGTCAGCGACCGCGCTGGGCGGCAGCAGCGTCTCGTACCGCCCCGCCGGCAGCTCGATCTTCCTCTCGGCCCACTTCAGCCGCTGCGTCAGCTCCGCGTCCAGCTCCGCCGGGTCGACGTCCTCGAAGTCGCGGGTCGAGCGGCCCGCCCACGCGGAGCGGGTCAGGTCCGGGGACTTCGCGTTGAGCTCCAGGGTGCCGGTCGGCTGGTCGTGGCGCAGCCGCAGCCCGGTGGAGCTGCCGAGGTAACTGGAGACGACCTGGTGGTACGCGTAGCCGTACAGCTCCCGGCCGCCGGCGCGGGCGCGCGCGAAGGACTCGCCGAGCGCCGGGGCGAAGTCCGCGAAGACCTCGGCCGTGGTGGTGGCGGGGGAGCCGGCGAAGTCGTCGGAGGCGGGGGTGCCGGCGACGAGCGGCTGCGCGTCCTCGGCCGGTCCCGCGTCCCGCGCGGCGGCCTCGGCGGCGCGGACCAGCGGCTCCAGCTCGTCCGCGGTGACGGCCGCGCGGGAGACGACGCCGGAGGCGGTGCCCCGGCCGCCGTCCACGGTCGCGATGACGGTGAGCGTCCGGCCGCGGGTGACGCCGTTGGTCGTCAGCGCGTTGCCGGCCCAGCGCAGATTGGCGCTGGACTCCTCGTCGGCGATGACCACGCAGCCGTCGGCGCGGGACAGCGACAGGGCGCGCTCGACGATCTCGTGCGGCTTGCTGGCGGCGCTCATCGACCGGCCTCCTGCGTGGTGTTGAGGATGTTGACGTCACGGAACAGGGCGGAGGGGCAGCCGTGCGAGACGGCCGCGACCTGGCCCGGCTGGGCCTTGCCGCAGTTGAACGCGCCGCCCAGCACATAGGTCTGCGGCCCGCCGACCGCGGACATCGAGCCCCAGAAGTCGGTGGTGGACGCCTGGTAGGCGAAGTCCCGCACCTGACCGGCGAGCCGGCCGCCCTCGATGGCGAAGGCGCGCTGCGCGGTGAATTGAAAGTTGTCCCGCTGCATGTCGATCGACCAGGAGCGGTCGCCCACGAGGTACAGCCCGTGCTCCACCTCGCCGATCAGCTCCTCGGTGGACGGCCCCTGCGGCGCCGGCCGCAGCGACACGTTCGCCATCCGCTGCACCGGCACATGGGACGGCGAGTCGGCGTACGCGCAGCCGTTGGAGCGCTCGAAGCCGGTCAGCTTCGCGATCCGGCGGTCCAGCTGGTAGCCGACCAGCGTGCCGTCGCGGATCAGGTCCCAGGACTGGGCGGCCACCCCCTCGTCGTCGTAGCCGACGGTGGCGAGGCCGTGCTCGGCCGTCCGGTCGCCTGTCACATTCATGATCCCGGAGCCGTACTCGAGCTTCCCGAGCTGGTCGAAGGTGGCGAAGGAGGTCCCCGCGTACGCGGCCTCGTAGCCGAGCGCGCGGTCCAGCTCGGTGGCGTGGCCGATCGACTCGTGGATCGTCAGCCACAGATTGGACGGGTCCACCACGAGGTCGTACGACCCGGCCTCGACGCTCGGCGCCCGTAGCTTCTCCGCGAGCAGCGACGGCAGCTCCGCCAGCTCGGTGTCCCAGTCCCAGCCGGTCCCGGTCAGGTACTCCCAGCCGCGCCCGGCCGGCGGGGCGATGGTCCGCATCGAGTCGAACTCGCCGCTCTCGGGGTCCACCGCGACCGCTGTCAGCTGCGGATGCAGCCGTACCCGCTGCTGGGTCGTCGAAGTGCCCGCCGTATCGGCGTAGAACTTGTTCTCCTGGACGGTCAGCAGCGAGGCGTCCGCGTGCGCGATCCCGTCCGCCGCCAGCAGCCGCCCGCTCCACTCGGCGAGCAGCCCGGTCTTGTCCGCGTCGGGCACCGCGAACGGGTTGACCTCGTACGAGGAGACCCAGGTCCGGTCCGCGTGCACCGGCTCGGCGGCCAGCTCCACCCCCTCATTCGAGCCCGCCGCCTTGATCACCTTCGCCGACAGCCTGGCCATCGCCACCGCCTGCCCGGCCACCCGCGCCGCCGCGTCCATCGTCAGATCCACCCCGGCGGCGAACCCCCACGCGCCGCCGTGCACCACCCGCACCGCGTACCCCATGTCCGTGGTGTCGGAGCTACCCGCCGGTTTCGCGTCCCGCAGCCGCCAGGCGGCGCTGCGCACCCGCTCCAGCCGGAAGTCGGCATGCTCGGCCCCGAGCGCGCGGGCCCGCGCGAGCGCGGCGTCGGCGAGGGCGCGGAACGGTAGCGCGAGGAATGACTGATCGACCTCGTGTTGCACGGTGGCGGTCCCTTCTCCGTAGGTCTCCGCATCGAACCATGCCGGAAGGCCGGCCGGCCGACCACACGTTTCCGCTTTCCGCGTGGGCACCGTTGTCCAGTGTCGGAGGTAGCACCGACGGTGGCACGCCCCTCGTCCTCGAAGGGACCGGCTCGGGCGAGCGCTTCGTCCCCCGGGCTTGCGAGGACCTCGCTGGAGCACGCGGCTCACAGGTGATAGAGCGCTTGAGAGCGGGCGGAGTCGATCGTCCCGTCTTCGCCTATAGGTAGAAAATAGTTCAGCTGCCATGTCTGCGTGCTGCGCGCCTGGCGGTTCGTCGTCGTGACCCACGGTGGGTAGACGCGGAACGCCCTCTTCCCGCCCGAACCGTTTCTCGAAACGATGTCCCGCTCGCAGAGCACCTCTCGCGGGAAGACGAACTGTCCGAAGTGCCGGCCATCACGGGTACTGATGACGACGAGCTCATCGGCGTCCTCAGCGTCGAGGGGCTGGATCGGGCCGTCCGCGGACCTCTTCCACAGAGTGACGAACTGGCCGACTTTCGTCGGGGTTGTCTTGGCCGCACGGAACCTGACGGAGTAGCCGTCCAGGGCGAATCCGTACGCCCCGTAGTCGGCGCTCTCCGCTTCGGCCACCGGCCGTGAGCACCTGAACCCGCTCGGGTCGTACACCAGCGCCTTCGCCGCGAGGAGATCGTCATGGACCGGGTCCCCGGAAGACCAGGACTCGGGGTCTGCGGCGGAGAACTCCGAAGAGCCCTCGTGGTTCGTCGTCATTCCTCCACCCTGCCATCGCCCCGGCCGCCGAGTACGTCGGCGAACTGGCTGGAAGCACTCGGTTGGGCAGGCGGTCGAGGCCCCCGTCCGTGACGTTCAACCCATCGAGTGCTGATTTTTTGGAGCCCACAGACACCAAAGCGTCCGCCTCCCCGTCGTTGCGCGGGGGGCGGACGCTTTGGTGTCGGCGGGCTCAGAGCTCGCCCGCGATCACGCCTTCCCGGAACGCCGCCCACTCCGAGGCGGTGTACCGCAGTGCGGCGGCCTCCGGTCGCTTCGAGTCGCGGACAGCCTTGCCGCCGCCGGGGAGGTCGGCGACTTCAACGCAGTTGTTCTCGGCGCCGCTGGCCGAGGACTTGCGCCAGGCAGCGGCGGAGAGGTCGTAGGAGTACAGCTCCGCCTTCGGGTCGTTCACTTTCTGTGGCCTTCTTCCATCTGTGCGATACGCGCGAGGGAGTCCTCCACGGACAGCGCCGTGGCGCGGATGCGCTCGACTGCCTTGGAGAAAGGGGTTGCGCCTTCGCCCTCAACGTATGCCGCCCCGCTGACGTTTTCCAGCAGAACTACGTCCGGGGTTGGGCCAGGGAAGCTGACCAGGCTGAATCCCCCCAGTACGCCGAGGCGTGCGGTCCAGAGCGTCGGCTGGATAATGAGGACCGGCAACGGCGTGTGGGCCTGCGGGGATTACGCCCCGCTCGTGGTCGAGGTCTACGTAGGCGTCGAGGCCAACGCCTCGCGCGGACCGGGGTCGACGTCGGGGTGTGCGGGACGGTGTGCCTCAACGTCCACGTCGCCGCGCCGCCCGCTCCGCCGCAGCATCGCGCCGCGGCCTGGTGTTGCTCGCCCCGCTCTGCCCCGGCTGGCGCGTGGCCAACTCCCCGACTGGTCGATGTCATGGGTCACAGAGCGGCCTCCCCTGAAGAGGTCTTGTCCGGACGTGAAGTCCATCATGCTGCGGCTTGGTCCTGGCGGGAGACATGCGCTGCGAACACAGCGCATCCATGCCCGACACCCATGAGGGGGCGCGGGCGGAGGCGACCACGAGAGAGCGAAAAGCATGGTGCCTGGACGTCCTGTGGGAGCGGGGCAAGCAGGGGGTGTATGACGTGCTGTTCCGGCCGCAGCCAAGCCCGTACCAACTGTGGAACGCGGTCCTCGCCTTGCGTGCCGTCCGCAGCGGCCTCGGCGCGCTCCGCAAGGGGTACGAGGGGCGGGGCGCGGCCACCATTGACCACGGGACGTACCTTATCGCCCACTTGGTCCTGCGGCAGCTGGTCAACGAGTCCATGGACGAACCTGAAACCCATCTCGCCTGGGCCAAGGAATCGATGCTGAAGATGCCGGATCTCCTGCGGCGCACTGTGCCCACGCTCGTGACCGCGATGGACGAACTGTACGGCGAGCGCTCGCAGATCAGATACCTGTGCGCCGACACCGTCCGGTGCCGTGAGCTGACGGACGAGGTACTGCACCGACTGGCCATCGGCGCGGAGAAAGGACTTCCCGCGAAGTACCGGAAACAGAAGAAGCAGCGTAAGACCCGACGGCCCAATGCGGTCCACGTCATTGTCGACCAGGCAGTCCTGGATGAAGGCACGGCTCTCGGCCTGTACACGTACCTCGCTCCCGAACAGGAGGCGCTTGAGGCGTGGCTCGACGAGGACGACCGTCGTGCCCGCGCCACCTGGGTCAACCACCGCACCAGGCCCATTCTTTGGGCGGCGGACGGACGGCAGTATTCGCCCTCAGGCCTGATCTCGCGTATGTGGGAACTTGCGCAGTGGGAGAACCGGCCTGTCTCCAACCAGGGCACGGCCCGCTGGATGACCCCCGAAGGCGAGACGCTCGTAGAACTCGCGGGGCGTCTGCTGGGCGAACTGGAGAGCCAAGACGACGAGGATCTGCCGAACAGTTGAGGCGCGTCCCGGCGGAGAGTGGGGGCCTCGGCCACTTCGGCGGCTGAGGCCCCACGCGTGTTGAACCTTCGCTCAGAGCTCGCCGGCGATCACGCCTTCCCGGAATGCCGCCCACCCCGAGGCCGTGTACCGCAGTGCGGCGGCCTCCGGTCGCTTCGAGTCGCGGACGGCCTTGCCGCCACCGGGGAGGTCGGCGATCTCGACGCAGTTGTTCTCTCCGGCGCTGGCGGATGCCTTGCGCCAGACTGCGGCGGAGATGTCGTGCGCGTAGAGCTCCGCCTTGGGGTCCTTCACTTGCAGCTTCCTTCTTCCATCCGTGCGATCAGTGCCAACGTGTCGTCCACGGGGAGTGCCGCTGCGACGATGCGTTCGAAGGCATCGCCGAAGACCTGTACTTCGTCGACCCCTTCAACGTAAGTCGCTCCGATCAGGTTTTCCAGTAGAACGACGTCAGGCATGGGTCCGGGGAAGCCGACAAGGCTGAAACCACCTGCACCACCGGGGTGAGGGGTGGCTGCCAACGGCATGACTTGAAGGGTGACGTTAGGCAACTCGGCTACGTCGAGTAGTCGGCGGAGCTGATCGCGCATGGTAGCGGGGCGTACGGCAAACCGCTGGTGAAGCACTGCCTCGTGGATGATGGCCCAGAACTTCAACGGTCCATCCGGGCTGGTGAGGACGGCCTGGCGCGCCAAGCGGACCTCGGCGAGCGCGGCGATCTCCTCGGGGGTACGAGTCGTTGCGTTGGCAGCCACAGTCTCTCGGGCGTAGGCAGCTGTCTGCACCAGCCCCGGGATCAGTAGAGGTTCGTATGCGCGGATGCTCTCGGCGTCGGATTCAAGAGAGATGTAGTCGGCGTACGCGGGCGCGACGATGCCGCTGTACGTCTGCCACCATCCCTTTTTCCGGGCGTCCTTCGCTAGCCCCTCCAACGCGCTCACCACCTCGGGATCGCTGATCCCGTACACCTTGAGCAGGCTGGCGACCTCGGTCGGGCGGATGTGGCCATTGGCGGTCTCGATCCGCGAGAGCTTTGGGCCGATCCAACCCAGGGTCGCTGAGGCGGTGTCGAGGCTCATCCCGGTGGCATTGCGGTAGCGGCGCAGGGCCTCACCAAGTCGCCTGCGTCGAACAGTGGGTACGGGGCGCACGTTTGGCATGAACGAAGTGTTCCACCGCAACCCCATGGACGTCGATGGGAACAAAGTATCTATCCATCAATTCGGGTGACAATGTTGTGAGTTCAGCACGCTATGTCTCATGCTGGAGGCAAGGAGCCGCCAATAAGCGTCAGTTGGCATGATCGGGGCGGCAAGGAACCGACACCGCGCGGCCGCGCCGCAGGCTGGAGGAGCCATGTACCCCATGGCAGAAGCAGCAGCATCACCACCCCAGGAACCCCCCACCCCCGGCTTCTACCTACGCCCCCGCAGCCGCGGGTTCGTCGCCCACGTCATCGCGTCCGCCCGTAACTTCCGCTCACTCCGTGAGGTGATCGCCAAGGGCCTGTCCGACCTGGGCGTCGATTCCGACACCGTCGACACCGTGCGGCTGGTCGTATCGGAGCTGACCGGCAACGGCGTGCGGGCCTGTGGGGAGTACGTTCCGCTCGTGGTCGAGGTCTACGTAGGCGTCGAGGCCGACGCCGAGGCGCGGGCCGGGGGTGAAGCCGGGGCGGTGTACATCAACGTCCACGACCCCGAGCCGCGCCGCCCGCTCCGCCGCAGCGGCATCGCGCTGGACGATCCCGACGCGGAATCGGGCCGCGGCCTGGCGTTGCTCGACCTGCTCTGCCCCGGCTGGCGCGTAGCCAACTCCCCGATCGGCAAGCAGATCCGCTGCCGCCTCGCCTGCCCGGCCGGGTGAACCGCACTGCCCTCTCGGGCGGACGGCCACGGCACTTGCTGCTCCGCCGTCGGGAGGGTGCTGGACGACGGCTGCGCTCGCTGTCAACTGGCGCGGTGCGGCGGCGCTGACGTAGCCACGACAGCGGCCGGCAGACCGCTGGCGACGTGGAGGTGGTCCGGGTCGTACTCCCACCTCCAGGTACCGGTCAATGCGGTCCCTGCTCGAGCGCGGAATGGGCTGCGTCGAGGATGCGTCCGAGCTCCGCAGCGGCTTGGCGGGCCTGTGCGGCGTCGGCCGAGGCGGCGAGGTCCTCCAGCGCATGGAACCGTTCGGCGGTCGCGGGCCGGCGCTGGACCTCCACGTACACCGCCCACTGGGTGGTGAATCGTTGGAGGGGGGAGGTCGGCTCCCTGTCGCGCCTGATCGGCGGCTTGGTCCAGCTCTCGGGTGAAGGCGGGCAGCGCCGCAGGGGCGATCTGCGCGACGGCCTGGCGCAGTGCGGTGACGGTGGCCGGTGGCTGAGGGACGCGGGGCTGGTCAGGAGCCGTGGCGGACAGGTTTCTCCCATGGGCGGGATTCTGGGCCGTCCGGTCAGGGTACCCAGCACCACCGGGACGAGGTCATTCCAAGGTGTGGTGCGGCGGCTGCGAATTGACGAGGCTGGCACCTCTGGTCCACTGCTCCGGTCGCTCCGGGGGAAAACTGTAGAGACCCGACAGTGACCGGGATGCGCCCCTGTCCGGGACCGATTCCCCTTACCGGGCCGTAGAACGATAGTTTTCGTACAGAACGCACGACAGACGCAAACGACAGACGCAGTCAGCAGCTATCAGCAGAGAGGGTGGTCCCTTGAGCCGCTCGGTTCTCGTTACCGGAGGCAACCGGGGCATCGGTCTTGCCATCGCCCGCGCCTTCGTCGACGCAGGCGACAAGGTCGCCATCACCTACCGCTCGGGCGAGCCCCCGGCGGGTTTTCTCGCCGTCAAGTGCGACATCACGGACACCGAGCAGGTCGAGCAGGCCTACAAGGAGATCGAGGAGAAGCACGGAGCGGTCGAGGTGCTGGTGGCCAACGCCGGCGTCACCCGCGACCAGCTCCTGATGCGGATGTCCGAGGAGGACTTCACCTCCGTCCTGGACACCAACCTCACCGGCACCTTCCGGGTCGTGAAGCGGGCGAATCGCGGCATGCTGCGCGCCCGCAAGGGCCGGGTCGTGCTGATCTCGTCCGTCGTGGCTCTGCTGGGCTCGGCCGGTCAGGCGAACTACGCCGCCTCCAAGGCCGGCCTGGTGGGCTTCGCCCGTTCTCTCGCCCGCGAGCTGGGTTCGCGCAACATCACCTTCAATGTGGTGGCCCCCGGCTTCGTCGACACCGATATGACGCGTGATCTCAGCGAAGAGCAGCGCAAGGGCATCGTCGGACAGGTACCGCTGGGCCGTTACGCCCGGCCCGAGGAGATCGCCGCGGCGGTCCGCTTCCTCGCCTCCGACGACGCCGCATACATCACTGGAGCCGTCATTCCCGTTGACGGCGGATTGGGCATGGGTCACTGACCGACATGAGTGGAATCCTCGCCGGCAAGCGCATCCTCGTGACGGGCGTCATCACTGACGCCTCGATCGGCTTCCACGTAGCGAAGTTCGCCCAGGAAGAGGGCGCCGAGGTCATCCTGACCGGCTTCGGCCGCCTCAGCCTCGTCGAGCGGATCGCCAAGCGGCTTCCGAAGCCCGCTCCGGTCATCGAGCTGGACGTACAGAATCAGGAGCAGCTCGACGGACTCGAAGGCAAGATCCGCGAGTACCTCGGCGACGACGCGTCGCTCGACGGCGTCGTGCACTCGATCGCCTTCGGCCCGCAGGGCGCCTTCAACTTCCTTGAGGCGAGCTGGGAGGACGTCAGCACCGCCGTGCACGTCTCGGCGTACTCGCTGAAGTCGCTGACCACCGCCTGCCTGCCGCTGATGGAGGAGCGCGGCGGCTCGGTCGTCGGGCTGACCTTCGACGCGCAGTTCGCCTGGCCGAAGTACGACTGGATGGGCGTGGCCAAGGCGGCGCTGGAGTCCACCTCGCGCTACCTCGCCCGCGACCTCGGCGCCAAGAACATCCGCTGCAACCTGATCGCGGCGGGCCCGGTCAAGTCCATGGCCGCGCGCTCCATCCCCGGCTTCGAGGAGCTGGCGGACGTCTGGAAGCACCGCGCCCCGATCGGCTGGGAGCTGAGCGACGCCGAGCCGGCCGCCCGTGGCGTCGTCGGACTGCTGTCGGACTGGTTCCCGAAGACGACGGGCGAGATCGTGCACGTCGACGGCGGCGTGCACATGATGGGCGCCTGACCCCGCCTCGCACGCCCGGTACGCCCGGTACTCCCGGCATTCCGCGTTCGCTCCGACGACCGCGCGCCCGTCAGCTCCCCAGCAGACGGCGCGCGGTCGTGGTGCGTCCGGGGCCACCGCGATCCGTACGCGCGATCCGTACGCCGTCGAACTCCGGCCCGCGGCTCGGTGCGGCTCTCCGCCGAGCTGTGCCGAGCGGGGACAGCTCCGCCGAGCGGGGATAGCGGGGCGAAGCCGCGCTCGAGTCGAGAACCTGGCCCATCGCCCGCAGACTGAACAAGCCGGGAGATTCCCGGAGCCATGGGGAGGAGGTGCCGGCGTGCGCTCACCCCGTACCCCGCTCGTGGCGCTGATGATCGCGCTGGCCGCGCTGACCGGTTTCGTCACCCCGAACGCACTCGCCGCAGCGCCCCACGGGAGCCCCCGGGCCGGCGAGCGGACCGGGCCCCGGACGGTCCCCGAGGACCCGGACGAGCCGCCCCGCGAGGCGCGGCAGGCCGAGTGCCGCACCCGGATCAAGGGCTCCACCGTCTTCACGGTCTGCCACAACCCGTACGCCGAGACCGACCGGGTGCAGCTGCACATCGAGTGCGACCGCTGGTGGGATCCGGACGTCGACGGCAAACGGGTCGAGGTCGGCCCGGCGCGCACCGTCGAACTGTCCGACCGCTGCTGGAAAGGCATCCGCGCGGTGTGGGTCACCCACCAGCGGTACTGACCGCCGTACGGCCTCCCGTCACGGCTTCCCCGTACGGCCCGCGTTCCGCCGCTCAGCCGCCGCTCAGCCCCGCTCCGCCGCCCTCAGGCGTGCTCGGGCAGGCACTGGAAGGCGTAGCCCGCAGCCTCGGTGCCGGCCGTCTCGGCGTCGCCGGCGCGGATGGCCTCGACCAGCCGGCTGTGGTCCATGTGGTTCTCCGGCCGCAGCTCCTCGCCGACGTCCAGCCGCAGGAACGCGCGCAGCACGGCCCCCAGGTCGGCGTACACGGCCGTGAGCACGTCATTGTGCGAGGCGGCCACCACGGCGAGGTGCAGCGTGACGTCCGCCGCGATGAAGGTCTCGCGGTCGCCGGACGCCCACCCCTCCTCGCGCCGCAGCAGCAGCGCGTCGAGCTGCTGGAGATCGCGGTCGGTGCGCCGCTCGGCCGCGAGCGGGGCGGCGGACGCCTCCAGGGTGCTGCGCAGCTCGGCGATGTGCCGGGGATCGGCGTCGGCGAACCGGCGGTGCATGACGCCGGCCATCTCGCTGGTCGCCGCGACATAGGTGCCGGAGCCCTGCCGGATGTCCAGCAGGCCGTTGTGGGCGAGTGCGCGTACGGCCTCGCGCACGGTGTTGCGGGCCACGCCGAGCTGCTCGACGAGTTCGGGCTCGGTGGGGATGCGGGAGCCGACCGGCCACTCGCCGGTGGTGATCTGCTTCCGCAGTTCCGCGATCACCTGGTCGGCGAGGGCGGAGCGGCGGGGGGAGGTCAGCGGCATGGCTCTCCTGGGCGCGGGGCACGGATTGGACAAGCAATCATCCCATGATTCTATGATGGCCGGTATGGCAGACGAAGACCTCGCGACGCTCGACCCGGCCCGGACCCCGGACACGGCTGCCTCCGTGGATTCGCCGACATCAAATTCGCTGACACCGGATTCACCCGCTGATTCGGCTGCGGACGCCCGCGCTGCGGACGCCCGCCCGAACCGTATCGGGGCCCCTGCGGCGTCCCGCTGGGTGAACCGGCTGGTGATAGCCGGCCTCGTGCTCGCCGCGCTCAATCTGCGTCCCGCCATCACCAGCCTCGGCCCGCTGCTCAAGGAGGTCCGCGAGGGCCTCGGCATGAGCGGCACCGTGGCGGGCCTGCTCACCTCGGTCCCCGCGCTCTGCTTCGCGATCTTCGGCGTCACCGCGCCCCGGCTGGCGCGCCGCTGGGGGCCGGCCGCGGTGGTCTGCGCCGGCATGGTCGCCATCGCCGCGGGCCTGGCCATCCGGCCGTTCGCGGGCGGCACGGTCGGCTTCCTGGCGGCCAGCGGGCTCGCGCTGGCCGGCATAGCCGTCAGCAACATCCTCATGCCGGTGATCGTCAAGCGCTGGTACCCGGAGCGGGTCGGGGCGATGACCGGCCTCTACTCGATGGCGCTCTCGCTCGGCACCGCGGGCGCCGCGGCCGTCACCGTGCCCATGACCGACGCGCTCGGCGGCAGTTGGCAGCTCGGCCTCGGCGTCTGGGCGCTGCTCGCCGCTGTCGCGGTGCTGCCCTGGGTCTTCCTGGTACGCATGCGCTCCGGCGGCGGCCCCTCCGGCAGCGGCCCCTCCGGCAGCGACGGCGGCTCGACGGGCAACCGGAGCGCGTCCGGCGCCGCCCCGCGCGAGGCCGCGCCCCGCAGCCGCATCACCCGCAGCCCCACCGCCTGGGCGATGGCGGTCTTCTTCGGGCTCCAGGCCACCGCCGCGTACATCACGATGGGCTGGATGCCGCAGATCTTCCGCGACGCGGGCGTCTCCGCCGGTACCGCCGGGCTGCTGCTCGCCGTCACGATGGTGATGGGCGTGCCGCTGGCCTTCGTACTGCCGCGGATCGCCGCCCGGCTGAACCACCAGGGCGTCCTCGTGGTCATCCTCGGCAGCTTCGGACTCGTCGGCTACGCCGGGCTGTGGCTCGCCCCGGCCGGCGGCGCGTGGGCCTGGGCGCTGCTGCTCGGCGTCTCCAACTGCGCCTTCCCGCTGGCCCTGACGATGATCGGGATGCGGGCGCGCAGCGGCGCCGGCGTGGTCCGGCTGTCCGCCTTCGCGCAGAGCACCGGCTATCTGATCTCCATCCCCGGCCCGCTGCTGATCGGCGCGCTCTACCAGCACAGCGGCGGCTGGGACCTGCCCATCGCGCTGATGGCCGCCCTGATGATCCCGCAGATCGCCGCGGGCATCTTCGCCGGACGCAACCGCACCGTCGAGGACGAGATCTGACCTGGCGGCACCACCCCGATCAGGCCCGAGCAGGCCGGATGGGACACTTGGGCCATGCCAGTGCTTGAGGAAAACCCGCCGAACGGCCAGAAGAAGCTGCTCATCGTGCTCGGCGTGATGCTCGCCATCACCGTCGTCATCGCTGTGATCGCGAGCTTCATCTCACCGTGACCGACACCCGAACGCCCCGCCGCGGTGGGGTTATCCCCACCAACCCCTAGGGGGTCAGGCTCAGGGACAAGTGGGTGGGTCACCGGATGGGCCGGGCCCGCCGCTCTCCGTAGGTTCGAGGTACACCGCGACGCAGCGGTGGACGCGGCCGTGGCAGGCGGCCGCGTCGCCCCACTCGAACCTCTCGGAGGCGATCCGCATGGCGGCCCGTACAGACTCTCGGACGATCCGCCCGGTAGCCGCCCGCACCGGAGGCCAGCGGACCGGCGGCGTGGAGATCCAGCTGCCGTGGTGGGCCGTCGCGCTCCCCGCCATCGCCTTCGCCGTGCTGCTCGTCATGCTGCTGAACCCCGGCGACGCGCACGCCGTGGACGGCTCGAAGCCCGTCGCGCACATCGTCCGGCTGGTCCAGCAGAGCGGGCTGTACCAGGCGCTGTGACCCGGTCCCGCGCCATCGGGCCGCCGCCCCTTCCGCCTGTGGCGGGGGAGCCTCCCAACACCTCGCGCCCCGGCACGCGTTTCATGCGAAGCTGGGAAGCATGAGCGTCGCAGCATCCTCCCGGGGGGCAACCCCCGGATCTCCGGAGTCCCGCAGGATCGTCCTCCTACGACACGCGAAGGCCGACTGGCCCGCGGTGTCCGACCACGACCGGCCGCTCGCCGACCGCGGCCGCCAGGACGCCCCGGCCGCCGGAAGCTGGCTCGCGAGCGCCGGCGTCACCCCCGAACTGGCCCTCTGCTCGACCGCGATCCGCACCCGTGAGACCTGGAAACTCGTCGTCCACGAGCTGCCGCACCGGCCCAGGACCGTCTACGAGGAGCGGCTCTACGAAGCCTCCCTCGGCGACCTGCTGGCGCTGCTCAACGAGACGTCCGAGGACGTCGACGACCTGCTGCTGGTCGGCCACAACCCCGGCATGCACATCCTCGCCGACGCGCTCTCCGGCGAGTCGGACGGCGATCTGCTGACCCGGATGAACCGCGGCGGCTTCCCCACCGCCTCGGTCGCGGTGATCACCTTCACCGGCTCCTGGAAGTCCGTCGAGCACGGGGTCGGCCGCCTCACGGGTTATTGGGCCCCGCACGACTGAGCCTGGCCGGCAGGGTTCTCGCCGAGACTCCGCCCGGGTGTCCTCAATCGCCGGACGGGCTGAAAATTCCGCCCTCCCCCAGACATCGTCCGGGAAGCGCCCCCAACGGGCTGAAAATTCAGCCTGTCCGGCGATTGAGGACACCCGTCCACCGGCCGGACCGGTACGCCGCGACAGCAAGCCGTACCCCGCCTGCCAGCGCCGCGTCACCGCTCGTGCGTGTCCGCCGCCTCGACCTCTTCGCGAGTGATGCCCAGCAGATACAGAACCGTGTCGAGGAACGGCACGTTCACCGCCGTGTGCGCCGCCTCCCGCACCATCGGCTTGGCGTTGAAGGCGACTCCGAGCCCCGCCGCGTTGAGCATGTCGAGGTCGTTCGCCCCGTCGCCGATCGCCACGGTCTGCGCGAGCGGCACCCCGGCCTCCTCGGCGAAGCGCCGCAGCAGCCGGGCCTTGCCCGCCCGGTCCACGATCTCGCCGGTCACCCGGCCGGTGAGTTTCCCCTCCACGATCTCCAGCGTGTTGGCCGACGCGAAGTCCAGGCCCAGCCGGTCCTTGAGCTCGTCGGTGACCTGGGTGAAACCGCCCGAGACGACGCCCACCTGGTAGCCGAGCCGCTTGAGGGTGCGGATCAGCGTACGGGCGCCGGGGGTGAGCCGGACCTCGGCCCGCACCTTCTCGACCACCGACTCGTCGAGACCGGCGAGCAGCGCGACCCGGGCGTGCAGCGACTGCTCGAAGTCCAGCTCGCCGCGCATCGCGGCCGCCGTCACCTGGGCCACCTCCTCCTCGCAGCCGGCGTGGGCCGCGAAGAGTTCGATCACCTCGTCCTGGATGAGCGTCGAGTCGACGTCCATCACGACGAGCCGCTGCGCCCGCCGCTGGAGCCCGGCCGCGACGACCGCGACGTCGACGCCGAGCGCCGCCGCCTCGGTGGCGAGCGCGGTCCGCAGCGGTTCGGTCTCGACGCCGGAGACGGCGAACTCCACTGCGGTGACCGGGTACTTGGCGAGCCGGAAGATACGGTCGATGTTGCCGCCGGTGCCGGTGATGCGGGCCGCGATGGCCGCCGTCGATTCGGCGGTCAGCGGGTGGCCGAGCACGGTGACCAGCGAACGGCCCGTGCCGCGCGGCCGGTTGTCGCCGATGCCGGAGATGATCTCGGCCTGGAGTTGCAGCGAGTCGGCCCAGCTGTGCACGGTCGCGCGCAGCTCGCCGGCCGTCGCGCCGTTGCCGTCCGGGGTCGTGACCAGCGCGCACAGCACGATGCGGCCACGGGTGACGACCTGCTCGATGTCTATGACGTCGACGCCGTAGGCGGCGAGGGTGTCGAAGAGGCCGGCGGTGATGCCGGTGCGGTCCTTGCCGAAGATCTTGACGAGGAGGGTGGGTACGGAGTCGCCGGGGACGGCGGTGGCAGTCGGGATCTGCGATGCGCTCATGGTGATCCCACGGTATCGGGCTCCGGCGACGGGTCGTACACCTGTCCCGCGTGGCGGACGGTCCTGAGCGCCGCGGCCGGGCTGTCCTCAAGCGCTGGGGAGGGCTGAAACTAGCCTGTCCGGCGCTTGAG
>NZ_JAYMZR010000036.1:0-57747 GCF_035828615.1 Streptomyces sp. H27-D2
CCACGACGTCCGGGGTCGGTCCGTCGGCGACGACCTCGCCGTCCGCCAGGATGACGACGCGGTGCGCGAGTTCGGCGGCCAGTTCCACATCGTGCGTGGCCAGCACGATCGCGTGGCCGTCCGCCGCGAGGTCGCGCAGGATCTCGACGAGCCGGGCCTTCGCTGCGTAGTCCAGGCCGCGCGTCGGCTCGTCGAGGAGGACCAGCGGCGGGCGGGCCGTCAGGATCACGGAGAGCGCGAGCGCGAGGCGCTGACCCTCGGACAGGTCGCGCGGGTGGGTGTCGTCCGGGACGTCCGGGAGCAGGCGGCTGACCAGCGCGCGGCAGCTCCCGGCGGGGGCGTCCGCGTCCCGGTCGGCCGCCGCGCACTCGGCCGCGACGGTGTCCGCGTACAGCAGGTCGCGGGGCTCCTGCGGTACGAGGCCGACGTGGCGGAGCAGTTCGCGGGGGTCCGTACGGTGCGGTTCGACGCCGGCAGGGCTGGTTCGGCTGCCGCCGCTCCGGGGCCCGCCGCTTCGGCCGGTGCCGACCAGGCCGGTGCCGACCCGGCTCGCGCCGCCTCGGCCTCCGCCGGCCTTGCCGACCCCGTCCCCGGTCCCCGTACCGGCCCCGGCCCCGCCCCCGGCGTCCGTACGGCCGCCGACCCGCGCCGACCCGGAAGTGGGCGCGTGCAGGCCGACGAGGGTGTTGAGGAGCGTCGACTTGCCCGCCCCGTTGCGGCCCATCAGCGCGACCGTCTCACCGGGGCGTACGGCCAGGTCCACCCGGTGCAGCGCGTCGATGCGGCCGCGCCGGACGGACAGCGCCGTCGTCTGCCCGATGGGAGCGGCGGCGGCCGGAGGCGCGGGGGAGGGGGGAGTGAGCGCGGCCAGGCGCTCGCGCAGCGGGCCGGCCTTGCGGCGGGCGTCGCGTACGGAGAGCGGGAGGGGCCGCCAGCCCGCGAGGCGGCCGAGGGCGACCACGGGCGGGTGGACGGGGGAGACCGCCATGATCTCGGCCGGCGCGCCGACGACGGGGGTCGCGCCGGGGGCGGGCAGCAGGATGACCGTGTCCGCGTACTGCACGACCCGCTCCAGCCGGTGTTCGGCCAGCAGGACCGTGGTGCCCAGGTCGTGCACGAGGCGCTGGAGCACCGAGAGCACCTCCTCGGCGGCGGCCGGGTCGAGGGCGGAGGTCGGCTCGTCCAGGACCAGCACCTTGGGGTGGGTGGTCAGCACGGAGCCGATCGCGACGCGCTGCTGCTGGCCGCCGGAGAGGGTGGCGATGGGCCGCTCGCGCAGCTCCGCGAGGCCGAGCAGGTCGAGGGTCTCCTCGACGCGGCGGCGCATGGTGGCGGGGGCGAGGCCCAGCGACTCCATCCCGTAGGCGAGTTCGTCCTCGACGGTGTCGGTGACGAAGTGGGCGAGCGGGTCCTGGCCGACCGTGCCGACGACGTCCGCGAGCTCGCGCGGCTTGTGCGTACGGGTGTCGCGGCCGGCCACGGTCACCCGGCCGCGCAGGGTGCCGCCGGTGAAGTGCGGGACCAGCCCGGAGACGGAGTTGAGCAGAGTCGATTTACCGACTCCGGACGGGCCGACGAGCAGACACAGCTCCCCCTCGGGGACGGTCAGGTCCACGCCCTGGACCGCGGGGGCGGCGGCGTCGCCGTAGGTGACCGACACCTGCTCGAAGCGGATCACTGCGGGGGCTCCTTCGGGTTCTGCGGTTGGTCGGGGCCGCCGGGCCGCGGGGGGACGGCCCGGGTCGGGTCCCTGCTGAGGGGATCGAGGGGGGCGTCCACCGGGCCGCCGGTGGTGGGGCGGTCCGTACCGCCGGGGCCGAGAGCGGGGTCGCGCATCGCCCCGCCGGGTTCGCCGCCCGATCCGTCGGCGGCCCCGCCCGCCCCCCGCCTCGCCGCCGGGGCCCGCTGCGGCAGCGGTGCGACGACCGCCGGGAGCAGGCCGAGCAGTACCGAGAGCGCGGGCCACAGCGGCAGGGCCGGCGCGGTGAGCGGGACCGTGGGCGGGTGCAGCGCCTCGGGGGCGTACGAACCCGCGTAGATCATCAGCGCGCCGACCGCGATCCCCGAGGCGGACACCAGCCAGGCCCGTACGCCCCACCGGTCGGGCCGGTAGCGGCTGCGTACCGAGCGGCGGCCGCCCAGCCACAGCCCGCCGAGCGCGGCGGCGAGCCCGAGGAGCAGCACCGGCAGGCCGAAGCCCGCGCCCTGCGCGGCGAGCAGCCCGTACGTTCCGGTGCAGACGCCGAGCAGGCCGCCCAGCGTCAGGACGGTGGTGGTGCGGCGGACGGCGGGCGGTACGTGGGCGGAGCGGCCGTAGCCGCGCGCGTCCATGGCGGCGGCCAGCGCGACCGAGCGCTCCAGCGCGCCCTCCAGGACCGGGAGTCCGACCTGGAGCAGCGCCTTGAAGCCCTTGTCCGTACGGCCGCGCAGCCGCCGCGCGGCCCGTAGCCGCTGCACGTCGGCGACCAGGTTCGGCGCGAAGGTCATGGCGACGACGATCGCCACGCCCGCCTCGTACAGCGCGCCCGGCAGTGACTTGAGCAGCCGGGCAGGGTTGGCGAGGGCGTTCGCCGCGCCGACGCAGACGAGCAGGGTGGCCAGCTTCAGCCCGTCGTAGAAGGCGAAGAGCAGGCCCTCGGCCGTCACCCGGCCGCCGATCCGGACGCCCTTGGCCCAGTCCGGGAGCGGCACTTCGGGCAGCGTGACCAGGACGTGCGAGCCGGGGATCGGTGAGCCCAGCAGGACCGCGAAGACCAGTCGGATCACGATCACCAGCAGGCCGAGCTTGAGGAACGCGCCGTACGAGCGGGCCCAGGGCGCGTCCGTGCGGCGCGCGGCGACGACGTAGCCCGCCGTCACGACCAGCAGGGCGAGCAGCAGCGGGTTGGTGGTGCGCGAGGCGGCGGTGGCCAGACCCAGCGCCCACAGCCACCACGCGCCCGCGTGCAGCGCGGTGTTGCGGGTGGCGAGCGCCGGGCGCAGCGCCGACGCGAGGCGGGGGCGGCCGGGCGGGGGGCCGGAGCGGAGGGGGGTGCGGCCGGAGTGCTTCGAGGCGAGGCCGGAGTGGCCCGGAGGGGGGACGGGGCGGTCCGAGGCGGGATCGGAGCGGTCTGACGTCAGGCCGGGGCAGTCCGGTGGGGGGTAGGGATGGCCCGGGGCGGGATCGGGGCGGTCTGACGTGACGTCGGGGCGGTCTGACGTCAGGCCGGGGTGGTCCGAGGTGGGATCGGGGCGGTCTGACGTGATGTCGGAGCGGTCTGACGTGACGTCGGGGTGGGCCGACGGCACGCCGGGGCGGTCCGGGGCGACGGCTCGCTCCGACGGCTGGGCGTCGCCGTGGTTCTCGGGGTGCGGTTCGTGACTCATGCGCGGCGGCGGCGTGCCTGCCACACGGCGGCGGCGGCCAGCAGGCAGACGGCCGCGATGCCGCCGATCAGGCCGGCCGACGGGCCGGAGTCGCCGGAGTCGGAGCCGTCGGACGCGGCGGCGGAACCGGAGGCGGAAGCGCCGGGCCCGGCGGACGGGGGCGTGGACTCGCCGCCACCGGACCCGGAGCCGGACCCGGCGACCTGCTCGCCGCAGCCCGTCTCCGGGTATCCGGTGATGGAGCACAGCAGCGCGGCGGAGTCGTAGCGCAGCGGCTTCGCGGTGGCGGCCAGCGCGTCGCCGACGCTCGCGTCCTCGGGCACGCGAGCGCACTCCGTACGGGGCGCGGGCGGTCGCTCGCCGTCGGGCGCGTCCGCGGCGGTGCCGAAGTCGATGACGAGCGCGACGCGCTTGCGACCGTCCCGGGCGGCGGTGTCGGCGCAGATCGCGTCGAAGTCGGCGGCGCCGCGCGGCTCGGTCGCGTCGCGGGAGTCCTCGCTGACCGCGAACCGGAAGCCCTGGACGTCGCCGTCGGAGGGGCGGGCGGTGGACGGGCCCTGGGTCGCGTACGACCACGAGTCGCCGTCCCGGTCCCAGAACGACCAGTAGCGGTAGCCGTCGTCGGCCTGCGCGGGCGTCGCCACGAGCACCGGCGCGGCGATGGCCAGCGCGAGCACGACGACCGTCATCCGGCCGCCGAGCCGCCCACGGGTCCGCCCGCAGCCCCGCCGGCCGACGAGACGGCGGCGGCGCTGCGGGGTGGAGGCGGCGGGGGCGGTGACGGTGGTCGCCGGGGCCGGGCCGGGCTCGCGGGCGGGGAGCCGGACCTCGGCGAGGGCCTCGCCCGGCCCCCGGACGCGTCCGGGGTGCGAGGCGCGGGGCGCGTCGGCGCGTACGGTCGCCCGCGCCGCCGTTCCCCGCACGGCGTCCCGGACGGCGTCTCGCACGGCCTGACGCACGACCTGTGCCGCGCGGACCGCCCCGCCCCGGCGGAACGCCGGCGGGTCCGCCTCGCAGCGGAAGCGCATCAGGAGAGCTTCTTCTTGCGGCCGCTCAGCAGGAAACCGATGCCGATGCCCGCGACCAGGAAGGCGCCGACGTACCACCAGACGTCCGAGCCGACCCCGTCGTCGTCCTTCTCGTCGTTCTTGCCCGGGGCCTCGGTGGCGGCCGGCTTGGGGCCGGTCGCGTTGAGCTGCTTGACGAGGTCGGCGCCGCCGAAGTCGCGCGGGTCGCCGCCGGCGGCGTGCGTGGTGAGTACGAGCTGCGCGTACGCGGCCGGTCCTGACTGCTTCGCCCAGACCGCGGAGTTCTTCTTCAGCCAGGCGAGCGGCTTCGCGAGGGCGTCGCGGTGCTCGCCGGCCGCGAGGGCGAGGATCGCGTCCGCGGTGTTGCCGACGTCCGGCTGGTCCTTCGCGCCGGGCATCGCGGACTTCAGGTGCTGGCCGTTCGCGCCGAGCACCCCGGAGAGATAGGCGGCGGCGGCGTCGGCGGCGGCCTCGGCCGCATCCTCCGAGTCACCTGCGGGCTTCTTGCCGCCGGGCGCGCAGTCGAGCGGCGTGACGGCTTTGTCGTCGTCCTTCTCCAGCGGCTCCACGACGAAGCCCTGGCCCAGGCCGCCGAGCGCCGCCGAGCCCGTCGCGTCGTCGTTGGCGGCGAGCTTGCCGGCCTTGTCGGGCTGGAAGGCGAACGCGCCGCGCTCGCCCTTCTTCGCGTCGCAGCCGAGCCGGAAGGCCAGCAGCGCGTCGTAGCCGTTCTTGGCGCCCTTCTTCGAGGTGACCTTCTCCGGGTCGCCGCCGGTCGCGTCGAGGGTGCCGAGCACCAGCGAGGTGGAGTTGGCGTCGCTGGGGCCGCCGGGCATCGAGGGCCAGCCGCCGTCGTCGTTCTGCACCGACTTGAGCCAGGTCACGGCCTTGCGCACGGCGTCGCTGTGCCCGCCGAGCGCGGCCAGCGACTGCGCTGCGGCGGCGGTCTGGTTGGTGTCCTTCTTGATCTTCGCGTCGCACGGCTTGCCCGCGCCCGCGCGGAAGGAGGGGAAAGCGCCGTCGTCGCACTGCTGGCCGGCCAGCCAGTCCACGGACTTCTTCGCCGGGGTGACCCCCACCGTGTCCTGGGCGAGCAGTGCCAGGGACTGCCGCCACACACCGTCGTACTGCGGGTCGAGCGTCCCGTACAGCCCGGCGGGCAGCTTCGCCGGGGCCTTCGGCGACGGCGAGGCGTCGGCGAAGGCGGTGGGGGCGAGGACCGTGCCCAGGACGGCGGCGGCGGCGAGCGCCGTGCAGGTGCGGCGCGCGGGGACGGCGAACATGGGGGCCAAGGGGGCCATCGGGGTCGGTGCCTCTCGGTGGATGTCACGGCGTGGAAATCGCGGCAGGCGGTACGCGGCCGGGCACGGCCGCCCACCCGCGCGATCACGCGGTGGCACCGGGCTCGGGTCCGTATACCTCGACGGTCCGGTGACCGGCGGGCGCCGCGACGCGACGGTCCGTCCGGACTCCGGGAGCCAGCTCGCCTCCGCACGGGTGCTCCGGCTCGTACGGCCGTGGCCCCGCCCGGCACGGGGCGGGGCGAGGGCACGGGCCGTACTCACGGTTGCGGGTCAGCGCCGGATTCGCACCGGCTTTCCCCGTTCGGAGGCGGGATGAAGTTTGTCGCCTACACCTTAACCGGCGGCGGATCAGGACTCGGACGGCCTGGCAGCAGATGGCCCGGTACCGGATGGCCTGGGGTCAGACGGCCTGGTAGGTGACCGGGTCGCTGTCCTGCGTCGGCTCGGCGAGGCCGAGCTTGACGAGCCGCCGCACATGGGCCTCCGCCTCGGACAGCGCGATGTTCCGGGAGCCGTACGGGATCTGCGCCCAGGGGCGGTTCCACTCCATGGACTCGGCGAGCCGCCACAGGGTCAGGGGCCTGACGGCGAGCAGTTCGCGCAGGTCGGCCAGCCGGGCGGCGTGGTGCTCCAGCAACTCGCGGACCCGGCCCGCGGCGTCGGTGAAGGCGTACTGGTGGGCGGGCAGGACTTCGGCGGGGCCGAGCCGGCCGATGCGTTCGAGCGAGTCGAGGTAGTCGCCGAGCGGGTCGGTGACGGTGAGGTCGTCCGGGTCCTCGTAGAGGCCGATGTGCGGCGTGATGCCGGGGAGCAGATGGTCGCCGGAGAAGAGGCGGCCGTGGCCGGCGGGGGTGTGGCCGATGGCCCCGTGCGCGCCCCCGGCGTGTCCATGGGTGTGCGCGCCCCCGGCGTGGTGCGCGCCCCCGGTGTGGTGCGCGGCCCCGATGACGGCCGCGCCGCTCGCGCGCGGCCCTCCGGCCCCCGGCTCGTGGCTCAGCCCCGGGTGCCGCTCCTCCAGATGCAGGCAGACATGGCCGGGCGTGTGCCCCGGCGTCCAGATCGCGCGCAGCCGGCGGCCCGCGAGGTCGAGCAGCTCACCGGGCACGATCTCCCGGTCCGGCAGCGCGGCGCGCAGATGCGGGAGGGTGCGCATCCGGCCCTCGTCGCGGGCCGTGCGCAGCGGCGCGAGATGGTCCTCGGGCGCGCCGGCCAGGGTGAGCTTGCCGATCAGATAGTCGAGCCACACGCCGGGCCGGGACTCCCGGCTGCGCAGGACCACGTTCGTATCGGCCGCGTGCATCGCGAGCCAGGCCCCGGACGCCTCCCTGACCCGGCCGGAGAGACCGTGGTGATCGGGGTGGTGGTGGGTGATGAGGACGCCGTGGATCTCGCCGACGGCGACCCCGCAGGCGGCGAGTCCGGCGACCAGGGTGTCCCAGGAGGCGGGGTCGTCCCAGCCGGTGTCGATGAGGACCGGGCCTCGGTCGGTGTCCAGGAGGTGCACGAGGGTGTGGCCGAGGGGGTTGTCCGGGATGGGGACCGGGATGCTCCACACCCCGCCGCCGTGGTCGGTCACCTGATGTTTCAGCGGGGTCATCGGGTCCTCGTCTCTCGTCGGCGCGCGCATCGCCCACTATAACTAGAACTGGTTGCAGTCCGGGATCAAGTGGCCTTACGGGTAAGGCCGGTCGGCCGTCCCGTGGACTACTGCAACTAGAACTGGTATCAGTTCTGATGCAGTGTCAGAAGAAGTGTCACCGGGTGGCCGACACGTAGGAGGCAGCAGCGATGAGCGACCTCATAGAACACGGAAAGCTCTTCATCGGCGGCGAGTTGGTCGATCCGGCGGGCGCCGAGACCATCGACGTCGTCTCGCCGCACACCGAACAGGTCATCGGCCGGGTGCCGCACGCCTCGCGCGCGGACGTGGACCGGGCGGTGGCCGTCGCGCGCGAGGCGTTCGACGAGGGGCCCTGGCCGCGGATGCCGCTCGACGAGCGGATCGCCGTCGTCACCCGGATCAAGGACGCGATCCTGGCCCGGCACGAGGAGATCGCCAAGCTCATCAGCTCGCAGAACGGCTCCCCGTACTCCTGGAGCGTGCTGGCGCAGGCGCTCGGCGCGATGATGGTATGGGACTCGGCGATCACCGTCGCGCGGGACTTCGTCTTCGAGGAGCGGCGGGCGGGAGCGCTCGGGCCGTTGCTCGTGCGGCGGGAGCCGGTGGGCGTGGTGGCGGCCGTCGTGCCGTGGAACGTGCCGCAGTTCGTCGCCGCCGCGAAGCTCGGGCCCGCGCTGCTCAGCGGCTGTTCGGTGGTGCTCAAGCCGTCGCCGGAGACGCCGCTCGACTCGTACCTCCTCGCGGAGATCGCGACCGGGGCAGGGCTGCCCCAAGGCGTGCTGAGCATCCTGCCGGCCGACCGCGAGGTCAGCGAGTACCTCGTCGGGCACCCCGGCGTCGACAAGGTGTCCTTCACCGGCTCGGTCGCCGCCGGCCGGCGGGTGATGGAGGTCGCCTCCCGCAATCTGACCCGTGTCACCCTGGAGCTGGGCGGCAAGTCCGCGGCCGTCATCCTCCCCGACGCCGACCTGGAGGCCGCCGTCGCCGGGATCGTGCCCAACGCCTGGATGAACAACGGCCAGGCGTGCGTGGCGCAGACCCGCATCCTCGCGCCCCGCAGCCACTACGACGAGATCGCCGACCGTCTCGCGGCGGCGGCCTCCGCGCTGGTGGTCGGCGACCCGCTGGACCCGGCCACCGAGGTCGGCCCGCTGGTCGCCGAGCGGCAACGGCAGCGCTCGCTCGACTACATCGCGATCGGCCGGCAGGAGGGCGCGAAGGTGCTGACGGGCGGCGGGCGTCCGGCGGGCAGGGACCAGGGCTGGTACGTCGAGCCGACACTGTTCGGCGAGGTCGCCAACTCGATGCGGATCGCCCGCGAGGAGATCTTCGGGCCGGTCATCTGCCTGCTGCCGTACGAGGACGAGGCGGAGGCGGTCCGGATCGCCAACGACTCCGACTACGGGCTGTCCGGGACGGTATGGACCGCCGACGTGGAGCACGGCATCGGCATCGCGCGCCAGGTGCGCACCGGCACGTACTCGGTGAACACCTTCAGCCTCGACATGCTCGGGCCGTTCGGCGGCTACAAGAACTCCGGCCTGGGGCGGGAGTTCGGGCCCGAGGGCTTCAGCGAGTACCTGGAGCACAAGATGATCCACCTGCCCGCGGACTGGGAGGGCTGATGGCCGACAGCGGCGCGCGCGGCGACCGCTGGCTCGTCGAGGTGGACCGCGCGGTCTGCATCGGCTCGGGCCTGTGCGTGAGCAGCGCCCCGGAGGACTTCACGCTCGACGCGGTCGGCCGTAAGTCCCACCCGGTCGCGGACGAGACGGACGCGACGGAAGCGGTGCTGGCCGCCGCGGAGGGCTGCCCGGTCGAGGCGATCAGCATCCGGCTGCGGAAGAACGGGGAGGTGGTCTTCCCGCCGGAGGAGTAGCGGGCGGCGGGCGGAGAGCCGAAGCGGCGGTCGGCGGCCTACCGGTTGGGCAGTGGGTGGGCGCCCATTCCCACCCGTCGGCGTCGCCGGTCACGCGGCTGACCGGCCGGAGATCGTCCGGGCGTCCGGACGGGTCCG
Organism: Streptomyces sp. H27-D2; assembly: GCF_035828615.1. Classification (NCBI taxonomy): domain Bacteria; kingdom Bacillati; phylum Actinomycetota; class Actinomycetes; order Kitasatosporales; family Streptomycetaceae; genus Streptomyces; species Streptomyces sp. H27-D2. Next base: position 9,334 of record NZ_JAYMZR010000036.1, read on the forward strand.
TCGAGCGCAGCGGGCGCGCCGGTCAGCCCGGGAACCGGACCGCGTGCGCTGCGGACGAAACCCCGCCACTCCAGAGGGCGACGGGGTCATACGGGGCAGGGGCGCTCAGGTGGCGAATCGCCCGAACTTGACGTCCTGGACGAACGCCGACCATGCGTCAGCGGGGAATATGAGGGCGGGGCCATGAGGGTCCTTGGAGTCGCGTACGGGAACGTCGGCGTAGCCGTCCGCGACCTCAACGCAGCTGTCTTGATCGCCCCCGCTGTAGGTGGACTTCCGCCAACCGGTCAGCGTGGATGCCTGGGGGGTGATGTGCTCAGTTGTCATCGTGTCCGTAGTCCTTTGCTGTCGCCCTCAAGAGGGCAAGTGACTCTTTCAACGGCAACGCGTCGCTCAGCGCAAGATCGTATGTGCCCTGGAAGCGTTCCACCAGCGCCGGGGAGTCGTGGAGCTTGCCCGTGAGCAGCCCCTCGACGTAGGCGATCGGGGGTTGATCCTCGAACCACATCAGCGTGACCATGCTCTGTAGCAGCGGGTGCACCCCCACACCGAACGGGATCACGTGAACGCGGATACGGCCGCTGTCCACCAAGTCCGCAAGATGGGTGAGCTGTTCCGCCATGACCGCTGGGCTGCCCATCGGACGCCGTAGTACTGCCTCGTCCAGCAGTGCCCACACCATGGGCGTCACTGGGTCGGCGAGGATGCGCGCCCGTTCAAGGCGTGTGACGACGCCCTTGTCACACTCTTCTTGGCTCCAGCGTGGGTACGCCGCTCCGCCTAGTACCGCACGGGCATACGCCTCTGTCTGGAGGATTCCTGGAACGAACGAAATTGCGAACTCTCGCAATACCGTTGCCTGCTGCTCAAGCTGGCGGGCTGTCTCGAAGCGATGGGCAACAGGGCTGCCATCCCCACTGGGCAAGAAGCTGGACAGCACGTTTCCCGTGTTCAGGGCCTTGTCCAGCCGCCTGGCGTCCTCTTTCGAGGGCCATCGCCGCCCGGCCTCGATGTGAGCGATGTGCGTACGAGTCATGATCGCCGCTTCAGCCAGCACCTGCTGCGTCAGCTTGGCTTTCTCGCGCTGTTCCTTCAGCCATTCTCCATAAGCCATGGCCATAACGTAACTCTCCTTTGTGACCTATGAGTTGTCACCCGCTACCCTCTGTTGAGGTTACCCACCTTGCCGGAATGTTGTGCCCAGATTGAGAGATGGCGACGATGCGAAGGGTGCACGACCATGGCGGACCATTCAGCACCAGCACCAGCCGCGACACCGGTCACGACAGGCGACCGCTGCGAGTTGGACGTGCTGATAGCGGCAGGTGGCTTCTGGCGTCTCGCTCCCGATTGGCTGCCCCAGACGTACGCGGAGCCAACCCCCTTCATTCTGCGCGATGTCGCGGCAGGACTCAGGCGGTTGAATTGATGATGAGCAATCGAAACTCGGCCGGGGTGTCACGGCACGGACACGGACTCTGTGCCGGCACAACAAAGGAGAGGTACACGATGAACGCGATCTTGCGGACCAACGGCGGTGGCGACGGAGGGAACGGCGACAAGCTGCCGGGTGGGCCGTGGCCCGTCCCGGACGAGAAGTCGAGTCCTGACGGTGGCCCGCGTGTGGTCGCCCGCCGATGACCACGGCTGAGCAGGAAGGGGGCCGGTCCGCGCTGGGCCGGTCCCTGCTCGAATCCAAGGCGCTTTCCTCGGATTGGTCCCCCGCGTTCACGGCAGTGCCCCGTTCGGCGTTCCTGCCTGAACTCATGTGGCCATTCGACATGGACACGGGTAGCAGTGTCGCGGTGAACAAGGCGGCCGATCCGGCTGCTTGGCAGGAGTACGCGGACGCGAACACGCCCATCGTCACGCAATGGGACGACGGGAAGCACAGCGGCACGGAGCCGGGCGAGGATTCCAGCAGTTCGGCGTCCATGCCCAGCGTCGTGTTCCGAATGCTCCGGGATTTGGACGTACGGGCCGGAAACACCGCAATGGAGATCGGTACGGGTACGGGCTGGAACGCCGCATTGCTGGCTCACCGCTTGGGCGCTGAAAATGTCGTCACAGTGGAAGTGGATGAAGCCGTTGCGGCGTCAGCTCGGGCGGCCCTTGAACGGTTCGGGCTGCCCGTCCGCGTCGTACATGGGGACGGATTCCTTGGCTACCCGGCGGGAGCGCCGTACGACCGGATCATTGCGACCTGCGGTCTCCGGTCGATCCCGTTCGCGTGGGTTCAGCAGAGCCGACCAGGTGGGGTCATCGTGGCCCCGTGGGGGACGCACTACAGCCACCAGGACGCGGTTGCCCGGCTGGTTGTCTCACGGGACGGAGAGAGCGCGTCGGGTGTTTTCACGGGGCCTGCGGAGTTCATGAAGCTGCGGGCCCAGCGTCGCCCGCCCGTGGTGCATGCCGAGTACGTCACGGGCAGTGTGGCCGAGGGGGACGAGTCGGCCACGACGATCTCGGAAGCTCAGTTCGTCGGGGAGAAGTTCAGCCCCCAACGCTTCGCCCTGGGGCTCCGCGTCCGCGACTGCCGGCACGCCGTTGCCGACAAGCGCGACGGCGCCCGGCCCGTCTGGTTCTACGGACTGACCGACCGCTCATGGGCGTGCGTGATGTTCCGCGACGGGGACACGGCACGCGTCTGGCAGTCGGGGCCGCGCCGACTGTGGGACGAAGCGGAGGCCGCCTACCGGTGGTGGGAAGGCAAGGGCAAGCCGGGGCACGAGCGGTTCGGGCTCACCGTTACGGCGGAAGGGCAAACTGTCTGGCTGGACGATCCAGCCGAGTCCTGGCCGGTGTGAGACTGCCTCGTCCATCCCTGATCTTCGCAGGGAATCCCGGCCTTTAGGCCGGGAGGGAATGCGATCCTTGGCCCGGAGCCGCGCAGCGGCGGAGCTCCCTTCGTCTCTATCGGTGACGGTCAGGCAGGGCGCTTCTGGTTTTCGATGTAGTCCTTGACGATGCCCAGCGGGGCGCCACCGCAGGAACCCGCGAAGTACGAGGGTGACCAGAACACCGAGCCCATGCCGATGCGGTTGATGCGCCCGGTGTACTCGGCTCGCAGGTAGCGGGAGCTGACGCCTTTGAGGCTGTTGACCAGCTTGGAGACGGACACCTTCGGCGGGTAGTGCACGAGGAGGTGGACGTGATCGCCTTCGCCGTTGAACTCGCGCAGCTCAGCGCCGAAGCTCAGGCACACGTCGCACATGATCTCCTCGCAGCGGGTGAGCATGGCGTCATCGAAGATGCCGCGCCGGTACTTGGTGACGAACACCAAGTGTGCGTGCAGGTTGTAGATGACGTGGTTTCCGCGTCGGATATCGGGGTCTGGTTCCCAGCGTGGTGACATACACCAAATGTAGTATGGTCAACGGAACCAGATGGAAGGGGGTGGGTCGGGTGATGCGTGCGTACAAGTTCCTCATGCGGCCCACCGTGGGGCAGGCGATCGCGCTCGGCGAGATGCTGCGGGATCACTGCTCCTTGTACAACGGGGCGTTGCAGGAGCGCCGCGACGCCTACCGTCACGTGTCGAAGACGAGCGTCAAGTACGGGATGCAGTCGGCGCAGCTCAAGGAGATCCGGGCGTTCGATCCGGAGCGTCAGGGCCGCTGGTCGTTCTCCTCGCAGCAGGCCACGCTGCGTCGTCTCGACAAGGCGTTCGTCGCGTTCTTCCGCCGCATCAAGTCCGGCGACACCCCCGGCTACCCGCGCTTTCGCGGCGCCAACTGGTTCGACACGGTCGACTTTCCCAAGGACGGGGATGGCTGCCGATGGGACTCCACCCCCCACGACCCGGTCACCCGCGTCCGCTTTCAGGGTGTCGGTCACGTCAAGGTGCACCAGCACCGTGCCGTGGTCGGCAGGGTCAAGACCGTCAGCGTGAAGCGTGAGGGCCGTAAGTGGTTCGTCGTGCTGACCGCCGAGCAGGCCCAGCCCGATCCGCTGCCGCCGACGGGCTCCGTGGCCGGTATCGACATGGGTATCGCGAACTTCCTCGCCGACTCCAACGGCTCCTTCGTGCCCAACCCGCGCCACGGGCGCAGTAACACCGCCCGGCTCGAATCCGCACAGCAGGCCCTCAGCAAGTTCCCGCGCGTGCGCCGTGACAAGCGCACGGCCAACCACCGGCGCGCGGTGGAGAAGGTCGCGGGACTGCACGGGAAGGCGCGCCGCCAGCGCCTCGACCACGCACACAAGACCGCGCTGACACTGGTCCGTGAGCACGACTTCATCGCGCACGAGAACCTCACGATCCGCAACATGGTCCGCACCGCCGCCCCCAAGCCCGACCCCGAACAGCCGGGCAGCTTCCTGCCCAACGGTGCGGCGGCCAAGACCGGACTCAACCGCTCGATTTCCGATGCCGGATGGGGGGTGTTCCTGACGATCCTGCACGCCAAGGCTGAAAGCGCCGGACGGGAAGTCATCGCCGTGGACCCCCGCAACACCTCCCGACGCTGCCCCGAATGCGGGCACACCGCCAAGGAGAACCGGACCACACAGGACAAGTTCCACTGCGTCGCCTGCGGCCACAACGCGCACGCCGACACAGTCGGAGCTGTCAACGTTCTACGGGCCGGGCTGGTCCGTCGCGACGCCAACACGGCATAGCGAGAAGCCCCCTCCTTCTTCAGGAGGGGGAGGAGTCACGTGCAATTCCCCCGGAGTGGTCTCCGACCAGCCCTACCGGCGCGTTCGGGGAGCGGCCGGCGTGCGATGCCAGGGCGCGCGCCCGTGACAACTGGCGCGCGGTCTCCAGACGCCTGCCCCCAGCGCCGGATCAGGCTGGGCCGGCGCGGTCGGCGCGGCCGGCGTCAGGCCTCCTGCGTGCGCCATGCCGCCGTACGCTTGCGCCATGGGTGAGCATCTGGGCAACCGGCTGGGTCGGCTGCGCCGGCTCTCTGACCAGACACAGGAAGGGCTGTCAGAGCGCTCCGGCGTGTCCGTGGACGTGATCCGAAAGCTTGAGCAGCAACGCAAGCACAGTGCGCGTCTGCCGACCCTTCATGCCCTGGCGCAAGGCTTGGGCGTCGAGTTGACGGCGCTACTGGGCGATCCGCCCGGCGTGCCGTCGAACGGTGAAGGCGACCCACCGCAGCTCGTCGCCGTGCGTCGCGCGATCATGCCGCCGATGTTCGCTCCACCGGCTGAGCCGTCGGGCGCGGAGCGGCTGACCGTGGCACTCCTGCGGGCGGAGATTTCCGACGGATGGACGCTCTACCACAACGCCGAGTTCGGCCGTCTCATGGACGTACTGCCCGGCATGATTGCCGATGCGCGTCTCATGGCAGCTGCGGGTGCCGGAAGTCAACGAGCAGCCGGCCAGGCGGCGTTGGGCAAGGCTCTGCAACTCGGCGGTCACCTCGCGATCCGGCTGGGGAAGACGGACCTGGCGCTGTCGGCGCTTGAGCGGGCCATGAACGCCGCTGAGCAGTCGTCCGACCCGCTGCTGGGGCCGATGGTCAGCAACTCCGTCGCATGGAACTACCAGCGCCAGAACCGACTTGACGACGCTGAACGCCTGGCCGTCCGTGCCGCCGACGGTGTCGAGAAGCGGAATGGGCAGACGGCCGAGGGTGTGCGCGTATGGGGCGGGTTGATCATGTCGGCGGCGACCAGCGCGGCCCGAGGCGGCGACTACGAAACCGCCAACGACATGATGCAGACGGCAGAGGACGCGACCGGCCGCCTCCGGAAGCTCCCGCCGCCCACTGACGGCAAAATGGTGTCGGTGTTCAGTCGGTCATCCGTACGCATCGAGCGTGTTCGGCTTGCCGTGCAGCACGCCCGCCCCGAAGAGGCGTTGGCGCTGGCGAGGGGAATACGCCTGAGCGCCGGCACGCCACCGTCGTGGCGCATATGGCTGTTGTTGGACATAGCCCGCGCGTACACGGACATCGGGAACGCGGAGGGGGCCGTCAAGGCTCTTGAGTCCCTGCGGCGGGTCGCTCCGGGGTGGATGCGGCATCACACGCTCGCCGTGTCCATCGTGGGCGACCTGTGGGCCGGGCCGCAGCGTCCGCCGGGGCTCCGCAAGTTCGTCGGGCTCCTGGGAATGGCCACCCGATAGCGCCGCGAAAGCAGGAGCCGACTTCGGACATTCTGCCACCACTCGGGCTGCCGGTCGGCGGGGTGCGCTCGCCGTTCCGCTAGCCCCTGGAGCGGTCTCCGGCCAGCCCTACTGACGAGTCCGGGGAGCGGCCGGTGCTGCCCCCGCGCCCCCGGCGCACGACCGGCGCGCATGCGGCGTGGCGGATTCCGGAGGACTTCCGACCACTGAACGGTGGGCATACGCTGGATGTGAGGGGACGGTGGCTCATGTCCACAGGGTTGGCTGACAACGTCAGGAAATACCGTCGCGCGGCCGGTCTCAGCCAGGAGCAACTGGCCCATGAAGCGGGGCTGTCGCTGAGCGTCGTACGCAAGGTGGAGCAAGGCGGAGACGCGCGCGTCGAGACGCTGCATGCTCTTGCCCGCGCGTTGGGAGTGTCCACGTCCGCGCTCTTCGCGACCGAAACCCCGAATCCCGTCGTCGGCGATGAAGGCAACCGGCGCTACCTGGCTGAACTTCGGCGCGCGCTCATGCCCCCGATCGGACTCGACAGCACTCTTGCGGACCTTGGGGAAGCCGGAGATCTATCGACCATACGGCGGGAGATCGAAGACGGCCACGCGCTCTACCAGGCCGACCGGTACAGCTCAATAGCGAAAAAGCTGCCGAGCCTGCTGCGGTCCGCCGAAGCGGCTGTTGCCAGCCTTGAGGGGGCTGAGCAGCAACTCGCGATGATCGCGCGCTCTCACGCCCTCTTGCTGGCGGGCAAGTACCTGACTCAGGTCCGGCAGTACGACATGGCGTACCACGCGCTCGCTGAGGCGATCAGACTTGCCCGCGCAACCGGCCGGCGCCTCACCGCGGCTACGGGCGTCGTGGGCATGTGCTGGCTGCTGCTGCGGCAGGACCGGTTCGATGAGAGCGAGCAACTGGCAAGTGTCACAGCCGCTGACATGGAACCGCGCATCTCGGAGTCAAGCCCCGGACAGATGGCCGTATGGGGCGAACTCTCGCTACGGGTCGCATCGGCAGCCGTCCGCAACAACCGTCCGGACGTGGCCCGCGAAGCTCGCAGGATGGCGGCGACGGCCGCTAGTGCGCTCGACAAGGAACACATCGACTACCGATCGCACTGGACGACGTTCGGCCCCGTCACGGCGGAACTCAAGGCTGTTGAAGACCTCTCGATCATCGGTGATGCTCGCGGCGTGCTTCAGCGTGCCGACGACGGGCTGTTGAGCCAGAAGGCAGTCCGTAGCTACGGCAAGCCGAGCGCGAACAACTGGGACCGCCACCGGCTCGACGTGAGCAAAGCTCATGTCACCCTCGGGTCGCATCAAGACGCCATGGACGTTCTGGCATCCATTCGCGAGACGTCGGGCGAGTGGATCAAACATCAGGTCATGGCCCGGTACGTCATGAGCGACATTCTCAAATCGCGTAAGCGGACGCTGACTCAGGACATGCGGGATATGGCCGCTCACCTGGGCGTCGCCGGATAGCTACCTCGGAGCGTGTTACTTCTTCGCCTCCGGCCATTCAACTACCGTTCTAAGAACGTGGTGTGAGTGTCTGAGCGCCCGTACGTTCCTCGTACCGAGCAACCGGAACGAGGAGGCCGATGTGGTGCACAGAACGGCAGTCGAATGGCAGCGTCGGCGCGACCTTGCCGATGTGGCATCGGGCGACTGGCAAGCCGCTGAGCTTGAACAGATCATTGCCGCCTGGGGCTTCTGGCGACTCGTTCCGGAGTGGTCGCCCCGGATATACGCGGAGCCGACTTCGGAGGTTCTGCGGGACGTCGAGGCCGGCCTCCGGCGGTTGATCGCATGAGCGCCCAAGAAGACCCCGCAGCGCCCGAGTACGCCCCCGAAGGCGGCGAGACGGTCCGGGACGCCGGCAGTGGCAGGGTCGGTGTGGTGATGGGCAAGGTGGGCCCGTACTACCAACTGCGCCCGGTCGGTGGCGGGAAAGAGTGGGACGTTCCGCCTTCGAACATCCGCGCCATAAGCCAGACCGAAGTCCTGAGTGTGCGAGTCGCTGTCGCGAATGAGCGCAGCCGTCAGGGGAGTCGGATCTGATGCGGGCCGTCATGCGTTACGTACCGTTCGCCACGACTCAAGATCTCGAAGCCGAGCCGGAATACGCGGCAGAATGCGTATCGGGTGATGAAGAGGCTTGCGGCGAGACGTCGGGCAGGCGTATTGATCCGGCGCGTGTTGAGGAGTGGATGCGACGGCATACTCAGGCAACCCGGCATCAGCACTATCGCCGTACCTTCACGGACTTCGCGGTCATGGCCCCGGCCGACGAACTTCCGGCCGGACTCGAACCGGCGCGCGTTGTGCGGGTGTCGGCGTGATGCGGGATACCGGGGCCGGTGGTCAGATTCATGGGCGGTCAAGGAGGAAAAATGATGGGTAGTCGCATCAGGCCGGAGTCGGCTTCGCCGATTCCGTGGGGAATGGCTCGCATGACTCCGTTGCGAAACGGCGAACCTCACCCCTGGCACTACACAGGAATCGACTCGCAGACACAGACCGGTCGTTGGGTCGGCAGTGACGGAGTGATGACTCCCGCCGAACTCGGAAAGCATGGCACTTCCGTCAACACTTACCCGCCCACTCAGGTCGGGTCGAAGTCGAAGGCGAGCCCGCCGGTATCTGGGCGGCTCCCGTCGAGCCCGGCGAAATAGACGATGCTGTGATCCATTGTGCGCACTTGTTCCAAGCCCAGGTTTCCAAGACTTCCGACGTGCGCGCGGTTGTCGTTGGCGAGCAGGTTCTCTGTGCCCGGATCACCGCTCCGCGCGGTGTGGTGGACTGGCGCGCTGAGTACCGAAACCTCAGCTATGAGCCGATCCAGTGTCCGGATGGCATGCGGCGGGCAATCCTACGGTTCCTCGCCGGCTTCGGGCTCAACTTCGGCGCGTTCGACTTCGCCGTAACCGCAGATGGCACATGGTGGTTTCTGGAATGCAACCCGAATGGCCAATGGGCATGGCTCGAAGCTGCTGCCGGACTGCCCATCACCTCAGCTATCGCTGACCTGCTGGAGAACGGAGAAAGCAAGTGACTGACGTGACTGACGACGTTTCTTCCGAAGGGCTGCGCGCAGACCTCGCTCGGCATCTTTCCGCAACCGGAGTACTGCGAAGTCTGGAATGGGAAGCCGCAGTCATGGCAGTGCCGCGTGAGGTGTTCCTGGCCGACGGGTGGTTCGAGTACGAGGACGGGGGCTGGTACCGGCCTGCATTCCTCGCCGATGCCCCCGAACGGCTCAGGCGTGTGTACGAGGACGACACGCTTGTCACTCAGGTAGCGGGAACGGTGGTCCCCCGTCAGGTGGACGGGCGTATCGCGCACCGCCCTTCGTCGTCGTCCACCTTGCCGGGGCTCGTGGTGCGCATGCTCGAAGAGCTGCATGCGGCTCAGGGAACGCAGGTTCTCGAAATCGGGACCGGCACGGGCTATTCGACCGCCCTTCTGTCGCACGTGGTCGGCGACGACAACGTGACTTCGATCGAGGTCGATGCGGATATTTCCTCCCGCGCCGGGGTGACTCTCGGCGGGTTGGGTTACTGGCCCAACCTGGTGGTCGGCGACGGGCTGGCAGGACACAAGGACGGTGCCCCCTACGACCGTGTGATTGCCACGTGCGGAGTTCATACGGTCCCGACCGAGTGGATCGCTCAGACGCGTCTCGGCGGTGAAATTCTGGTCACGGTCTGCGGGTGGATGAATGCCTCCGAACTCGTACGCCTGACCGTGGCGGACGACGGAACAGCGAGCGGCCCCGTCCTGGGCGGACAGGTCTCCTTCATGTTGGCGCGGCCGCACCTCCCCCCGGCGCTCGGGATACTGCCCGATCTCGATTCGGCGGAATCCGTCCCCACGGATATCGGGGGTGACGTACTGGACGAGTGGGCAGCGCGTTTCGTCGCTCAGTTCGCAGCACCACGGGCCCAGCGCTTCACGCTGCCGCGCAACGGCCGAGACGAATATGTGGTCATCGACGCAGAAGCCGGAGCGTGGGCAGCCGTATTCGAGGACGGCGGGCAATGGATGGCCCGGCAGGGCGGCCCCGCCCGGCTGTGGGACGCCATCGCTGACCGGATCACCGGATGGCGCGAGGCCGGCAAGCCGGCCGCTGAGCGATTGCGGCTGCACGTCGGGCCTACGGGGCAGCGTCTCACCTGGGACTAGTCACTGAAGCTCGTCGGCTACGCCGACCCCGGCGGCCGCAACAACCCCCGCAGCCGCTCCGCCGAAACCGTCCCAGGCGTAGCGAAGTGGGCGACCACGCTGCGCCCCGGGTCGTCCTCCACGGCCAGCCGTACGTACGTCAATTCCAGGTCGCCCACGATCGGGTGCCGGAAGAGCCGGAGCGAGGGGCGTGCGGGCTGTGCGCGGTCCGGGGTCGCGGGGGTCTCGGCGTTCCACAGTTCGCGGAAGAGGGGGCTGGCGCGTTGCAGGGAGGCGACGACTTCCGCGAAGCGCGGGTTGTCGAGTTCGTACGCGGACTGGGCGCGCAGCATGCCGGCCAGCCAGGCCGCTTCGGTCTGCCAGTGCGGTACGAGCTGTTGCAGCCGCTCGTCGTTGAACATCAGCCACAGGACGTTGAATTCGGTGTGCGGCCGGTCCTCGTGGAGGCCGCCGTGCAGGGCGGCCTCGGCGCGGTTCCAGGCGAGGATGTCGAAGCAGCGGTCGATGACGAACGCGGGGGTCGGGTCGAGGGAGTCCAGGAACGCCTGGAGGTCGCGGGAGACGGTGCTCTGCGGGCGGGGCGTCTCGGACGGCGGCTGCCGGCCGGCCAGCGCGAACAGTTCGTCCCGCTCGGCCGGGCCGAGGCCGAGGGCGGCGGCCAGGGCGCGCAGCGCCTGCTCGGAGATGTGGCTGGGCCTGCCCTGTTCCAGCCAGGTGTACCAGGTCAGGCTGGTGCCGGAGAGCTGGGCGACCTCTTCGCGGGACAGCCCGGCGGGGTGCGCCGAAGCGGTCGGGGATGCGCCGGTGGTCTGGGACGGGCCGGTGGCGGCGCTGCCGGTGCCGTCGCCCGTTCCGTCGTCGCCGGCCGGGGACGCGGACTCGCGGTGCGAGCGCAGGAACTCACCCAGCCGCTTGCGGTCGTGCTCACTCAGGGGAGATGTCACGCGCTGTCTCCAGGGTCGAGCCGCCCTACGGCGGCGGCGGGGCCGTCAGTTCGATGAGTCTGCAGACCGTCTCGATGTCGATCTTCACCTGGGCGATCGAGGCGCGCCCGGAGAGCCAGGTGATCAGGGCGGAGTGCCAGGTGTGCTCGATGACCCGGACCGCGGAGAGCTGCTCGGGGGTGGGCGGGCCGTCCAGGCCCATCGCGTCCAGGATGATCGTGGTGGTCAGCCGCGAGACGGTGTCCACCTCGGGGCTCACCGAGCGGTCGGCGAAGGTCAGGGCGCGCACCATGGCGTCCGCCAGATGCGGCTCGCGCTGCATCGCGCGGAACGCCCGCATCAGCGTCTGGGCCACCCGGGCGGCCGGGTCCTCCTCCGTCGGAGGGCGCTTGCGCAGCGTCTCGTGCAGGTGCTGCAACTGGTCCTGCATGGTCGCGACCAGCAGATGGATCTTGGAAGGGAAGTAGCGGTAGAGGGTGCCGAGGGCGACGCTGGAGGACTCCGCGACCTCGCGCATCTGCACCGCGTCGAACCCGCCGCGGCTGGCCAGTTGTGCGCTCGCGTGCAGGATGCGGCGTCGGCGCGCCTCCTGACGCTCGGTCAAGGGCGGAGCGGACGGCTTGGGTTCTGTCGTCATGTGTCCCATTCCGTGGTGATCCGTCCGGTCGGGGGGTCCGCAGTCGCGATGGGACAGCATGGCAGGGGTCGCCCCGTGGCGCGAATCACCTGTTCCGGCCCTTTCGGGCAGTCCGTCGCCCGGTAGATTCAATGCTTCTTGGACGATCCAGTCTGAAACTTGTTCTAGATTAGCGCGAGCGGTTACGCTCCGGCAGAAGTGCAGTGAGAAGGGGGCCGAGAGTGACCGCTGAGGCAGCCGCGCCTCCCGTCTCCGCCGGGATGACCGCGGCAGGCGGTGACCGACCGCTGCGCATCGCGCTGCTCACCTACAAGGGCAACCCGTTCTGCGGCGGCCAGGGCGTCTACGTACGACACCTCTCCCGTGAGCTGGCCCGGCTGGGCCACCGGGTCGAGGTCATCGGCGCCCAGCCCTACCCGGTCCTGGACGAGGGCGTGCCCGTGACCGAGCTGCCCAGCCTCGACCTCTACCGGCAGCCCGACCCCTTCCGCACCCCCAGGCCCGGCGAGTACCGCGACTGGATCGACGCCCTCGAAGTCGCCACCATGTGGACCGGCGGCTTCCCGGAACCGCTCACCTTCTCGCTGCGTGCCCGCCGCCACCTCGCGGCCCGCCGCGGCGACTTCGACGTCGTCCACGACAACCAGACGCTCGGCTACGGCCTGTTGGGCGTGGACCGGCTCGGCGTCCCGCTGGTCACCACGATCCACCACCCCATCACCGTCGACCGGCGGCTCGACCTCGACGCTGCCGCCGGCTGGCGCCGCCGCGCCTCCGTACGCCGCTGGTACGGGTTCACCCGGATGCAGAAGCGGGTGGCCCGCAGGCTGCCGTCGGTCCTCACCGTCTCCGGCTCCTCCCGGCAGGAGATCGTCGACCACCTCGGCGTCCGCGAGGACCGGGTGCACGTCGTGCACATCGGCGCCGACACCCGGCTGTTCTCGCCCGACCCGGCCGTCGCCGAGATCCCCGGCCGGATCGTCACCACCTCCAGCGCGGACGTGCCCCTCAAGGGCCTCGTCCACCTCGTCGAGGCGCTCGCCAAGCTCCGTACCGAGAACCCGGACGCGCACCTCGTCGTCGTCGGCCACCGGGCCGAGGAAGGCCCGGTGGCCGGAGCCATCGAACGGCACGGCCTCCAGGGCGCCGTCCAGTTCGTCAAGGGCATCACCGACGCCGAACTCGTCGATCTGGTGCGCGGCGCGCAGGTCGCCTGCGTCCCCTCCCTCTACGAGGGCTTCTCGCTGCCCGCCGCCGAGGCGATGGCCACCGGCACCCCGCTCGTCGCCACCACCGGCGGTGCGATCCCCGAGGTCGCCGGGCCCGACGGCGAGACCTGTCTGGCCGTGCCGCCGGGAGACGCGGGCGCGCTGTCCGCGGCGCTCGGCCGGCTGCTGGGCGACCCCGCGCTGCGCCGCCGGCTCGGCGCGGCCGGGCGCGAGCGGGTGCTGCGCCGCTTCACCTGGGAACAGGCCGCGCGCGGCACCGTCGAGCACTACCGCGAGGCGATCGAGGAACGGGGCCGGCGCAGCCCGGACTCGCCCGCCGCCCGGCGGTCCGCCGACGCGCCGGCGCAGCTCGCCGGCGGCTGACGTGCCGGCCCGCGTTCCCCCGCTCCGGGTCGCCGACCCCGAGCGCCTCCGCAGCGCGGACGTCCGTACCCCGGACGCCGCGACCACCCGCCGGATGAAAGCAGAGCCCTCGTGCTGACCGTCGATTTCTCCCGCTTCCCGCTCGCCCCAGGCGACCGGGTACTCGATCTCGGCTGTGGGGCCGGCCGGCACGCTTTCGAGTGTTACCGACGCGGGGCGCGGGTCGTCGCGCTCGACCGCAACGGCGAGGAGATCCGCGAGGTCGCCAAGTGGTTCGCCGCCATGAAGGAGGCCGGTGAAGCCCCCGCGGGCGCGACCGCCACCGCCATGGAGGGCGACGCGCTCGCGCTGCCGTTCCCCGACGACAGCTTCGACGTCGTGATCATCTCCGAGGTCATGGAGCACATCCCGGACGACAAGGGCGTGCTCGCCGAGATGGTCAGGGTGCTCAGGCCCGGCGGCCGGATCGCCATCACCGTGCCGCGCTACGGGCCGGAGAAGATCTGCTGGGCGCTCTCCGACGCCTATCACGAGGTCGAGGGCGGCCACATCCGCATCTACCGGGGCGACGAACTGCTCGGCAAGATGCGGGAGGCCGGACTGCGCCCGTACGGAACCCACCACGCGCACGGGCTGCACAGCCCGTACTGGTGGATCAAATGCGCGGTCGGCGTGGACAACGACAAGTCCTTGCCGGTGAAGGCGTACCACAAGCTTCTCGTCTGGGACATCATGAAGAAACCGCTGGCCACCCGGGTCGCCGAACAGGCGCTGAACCCGCTGATCGGCAAGAGCTTCGTCGCCTACGCGACCAAGCCGCACCTTCCTGCGCAGGCGGCCGAGCAGGCCGCGGAACAGGGCACTACGGAGTCGGCCACGGAGCCGGCCACGCAGGCCGAGCCCGCGAAGACCGCCAAGCCCGCGAAGACCGCCAAGACCGCGAAGGCGGGCGTGTGACGAGCCCCGGGCGCACCGAGCGCCTCGTACTGCCCGGCGTGCTCTCCGCGGAGCAGTCCGCCGAGACCGTGGCCGGCATCCTCGCCGTGCAGCGCGCCGACGGCGCGATCCCGTGGTTCCGGGGCCACCACCTCGACCCGTGGGACCACATCGAGGCCGCCATGGCGCTGGACGCCGCGGGCGAGCACGAGCGCGCCGAGGCCGCCTACCGCTGGCTCGCCGACCACCAGAACCCGGACGGGTCCTGGTACGCGGCCTACCCCGACGGCCCCGACGGCGTCGACGCCGACGCGCCCACCGACCTGAGCCGCGAGACCAACTTCTGCGCCTACATCGCCGTCGGCGCGTGGCACCACTACCTCTCGACCGGCGACGACGCCTTCCTCGAATACCTGTGGCCGACGGTCCACGGCGCGATCGAGTTCGTCCTCGCACTCCAGCAGCCCGGCGGCCAGATCGGCTGGAAGCGCTCCGAGCCGGAACCGGCGGAATCCGCCACGGCGGAATCCGGTACAGGGGAATCCCGTACGGCCGACGCGGCGACGGCGGTCGGCCCGGCGGAGACGGACGCGCTGCTCACCGGCTCGTCCTCGATCCACCAGGCGCTGCGCTGCGCCCTCGCCGTCGCCGACCAGTGCGACGAGCCGCAGCCGGACTGGGAGCTGGCCGTCGGCCTGCTCGGCCACGCCGTACGCGAGCACCCCGAGCGGTTCCTCGACAAGGGCCGCTTCTCGATGGACTGGTACTACCCGGTGCTGGGCGGCGCGGTCACCGGACCGGCCGCCAAGGCCCGTATCGAAGACGGCTGGGACCGCTTCGTGGTCCCGGGGCTCGGCGTGCGCTGCGTGGCCGACCGGCCGTGGGTGACGGGCGGCGAGAGCGCCGAATTCGCCCTCGCGCTCTGGGCGATGGGCGAATCCGAGCAGGCGGTGCAGGTGCTGAAGTGGATTCAGCACCTGCGCGCCGAGGGCGGGATGTACTGGACGGGTTACGTCTTCGAGGACGACGCCGTCTGGCCCCGGGAGCTGACCTCCTGGACGGCGGGATCGTTGCTGCTGGCCGTGGCCGCACTCGGGGGGGACGAGGCGACCACGGCGGTCTTCGGCGGCGAGTGGCTGCCGTCGGGACTGGAGCCGGACTGCTGCCGGGGCGCCTCGGGCTGAGGCCGCTCCGGCGGTGTCGGCCGGCTGGGGATGGGCCGGCGGGGGACGGGATGTGCGGACGGGGGGCTCGGGCCGAGGGGGGACGGCCCGAGCGGCTTCGGGGTCAGGCGCGCCGGATGCGTCCGGCTATCGCGTGCCCGATCAGTAGGTAGACCAGCGCGGGCAGGCCGTAGTTGAGCACGACGCGCACCCAGTCGGTGTCCATCGTGAACAGGTCGTGCGACCAGCCCGCGAGCCAGCGGGCGGCGTCGTGCACGAAGTCGACCAGATCGTTGGCGCGGTTGGCGTCCAACAGGTACATCAGGATCCATAGGGCCAGAATGGCCGCGGCGATATCGGCGATCACGACCACGACCGTGGCGGCCGCGTTTCCTCCACTGCGAGAACGTCTGGTCATATCGAACGTGTTGCCGGATCGGAGATCGGCAAACGCTGTCGGCGGGGGCGGACTGTAGGAGCGCGCGCCCCCGGAGTGCCGCTGTGTGCGCCCTGTCCCGCTGACGCACCGGCGCACTGGCGCGCCCGTGCGCCCCTCCGCCCGCCTGGTGCGCCGTCAGCTGTTCAGCTCGGCCAGCACCCGTAGCGTGGCCGGGTCGGGGGCGGTCACCAGGAGGTCGGTCACCGGGCCCGCGCGCCACAGCTCCAGCCGCTCCGCGATGCGACTCCGCGGCCCGACGAGGGAGATCTCGTCGGCGAAGGCGTCGGGCACCGCGTCGACGGCCTCCGCGCGGCGGCCCGCGAGAAACAGCTCCTGGACGCGCCGCGCCTCGTCCCCGAAGCCCATCCGGGCCATCAGGTCAGCGTGGAAGTTACGGGCCGCGTGGCCCATCCCGCCGATGTAGAAGCCGAGCATCGCCTTGACCGGCAACAGCCCCTCGGCGACGTCGTCGCAGACCTGGGCCCGTGCCATCGGCGCGACCATGAAGCCCTTCGGGGCCTCCGTGAGCGAGGCCTCGTAGACCTCCGTGCGCACCGGCGACCAGTACAGCGGCAGCCAGCCGTCGGCTATCCGCGAGGTCTGCGCGATGTTCTTGGGGCCCTCCGCGCCCAGCAGGATGGGCAGTTCGGCCCGCAGCGGGTGGGTGATGGACCTGAGCGGCTTGCCCAGGCCGGTGCCCGCGGGGCCGTCGGTGCCGCTGTAGGGGTGGCTGTGGAAGCGTCCGGCCAGCTCCACCGGGCCCTCGCGGCGGAGTGCCTGGCGGATCACGTCGACGTACTCGCGGGTAGCGGTCAGCGGGCTCTTGGGGAACGGCCGCCCGTACCAGCCCTCCACCACCTGCGGTCCCGAGAGCCCCAGGCCCAGCATCATCCGGCCGCCGCTGAGATGGTCGAGGGTGAGCGCGTGCATCGCGGTGGCGGTGGGGGTGCGGGCCGCCATCTGCGCGACGGCGGTGCCCAGCCGGATGCGCGAGGTGTGCGCGGCGATCCAGGTGAGCGTGGTGAAGGCGTCCGATCCCCAGGCCTCGGCCGTCCAGACGGAGTCGTAGCCGAGCCGCTCGGCCTCCTGGGCGAGTTCGACGTGCCCCGGGTCGGGGCCGCGACCCCAGTAGCCGAGCGCGAGACCGAGCCGCATGCCGTCCCCTCCCTGCCGATGTCTGACGTCGCGTCAGGTCGGTGATCGTACGGGCCGGGTGCGGACGAAGGCAACGGCGCCCGGGTTCGGTGGACTCGGCATGCGGCGGACAAGGCAACGGCCCCTCATCCGGGTTCGGATGAGGGGCCGGGTGCGCTGCCGGTCGGAGTGACTAGCGCCGCGACGAGGCAAAGCCTGCCGGGAGGGGCACTAGCCGCGCTGAATGCCGGTGGTGTCCTGCAACAGGCCGCGACGGCCGTCCTGCGTCTGCGCGATGAGCGCGGGACCGCGCTGGTCCACCGCGAGGTACCAGGTGCCGGGCGCCAGTTCGGCGATCGGCGTCGGCGAGCCGTCCTCGCCGTACAGCGAACGGGCGACGGGCACCGCGAACCAGAACGGCGCGAAGTCGGAGCCGCCGGCCGCCGGGCCGGGCTGCGCCGCCGCCGGAGCGGGCTGGCCGCCCTGCGACTGCTGCGCGCCGTACGGCTGCTGCTGACCGGGCTGACCGGGCTGCGCGCCGTACGGGGAGGCGCCGCCGGGCTGCGGGCCGCCCGGGTAGCCGTAGCCGGCCGGGGGCTGCTGGGCGCCGTACGGGGACGGGGCCTGCGGGCGCGGGGCGGCCAGCAGGGGCAGTTGGAGGGCCGGGACCTTGGCGCTCAGCATGCCCACCGCGGCCATCGCGAGAGCGGCGACCAGCGACAGGAATCCGCCGACGCCCGGGCTGATCTGCGCGGGACCGCGGAACAGCGTCCACAGCGCGGACCAGGCGGTGAAGACCGCGAGGGCGACACCCCACTGGTCGAGGCCGAGGCCGCCGATCTTGCGACCGGTCGGCTGGAGGCGCGCGAAGCAGATGAGCCCCGCCGCGATCAGCCCGGCCAGCGTGACGGTCGGGAGAAGGGGGAAGAGGGAGGGCTCCCACGCGCTCGAGTCGCAGAACGACGCGTCGCTGTTGGCACAGCCATCGATGGAGTAGAAGTTGAGGAACGAGGCGATGAACAGCAACACCGCTGCTCCGATCACCACGCCGTCGCCTCGTGTGAGGGAGCGGATGTTCACTTGAAGTCCTTTGTCGGTCTCATCGGTCTCGTCGGTGCCGTCGGAGTCGTCGGCGGGGCAGACGATCGCGGTCGCTGTCGCCAGGTGCGCGGAGCGGGGCGCGGGGGTCGGCCCCCCATCGTACGGATGAATCTATCGGTCGTTCCCGTGGGGTGTCTGCCGGGCCACCGGGGTCGCCGTTTCCCCGAGTCGCCATCCGAGCTGCCGTTTTCTACCTCTTCAGGAAGCTCTCTAGGCCGTTCGACATCCCCTGTGCGGCGTGTTGCCGCCAAGCCGCGCTCGTCAGTTGTGCGGCATCCCGCGGATCGCGCATATTGCCACACTCGATGAACACCTTGGGCACGGTCGACAGATTGAGCCCCCCGAGATCACCGCGGACATCCAAGCCGGTGCCGCCCGCGAGGTAGTTGGCGGGCTTGCTGCCGGTCTCCTTCGTGAACTGCGAGACGAGGTCGCCGCCAAGGCGGCGCGACGGGGCGCTGATGGCGGAGGTGTCGACTCCGCCGCCGCGCACCACCGCGGGCAGGATGACGTGGAACCCGCGGTCCCCGACCGGCGCGCCGTCCGCGTGCACGGACAGGGCCGCGTCGGCCTTCGCCCGGTTGCCGACCTCGGCGCGCTCGTCGATGCACGGGCCGAACGGGCGGTCGCCGTCGTGGGTGAACTTCACCGTCGCGCCCCGCGCTTCGAGCAGGGTGCGGACGCGGTGCGCGACGTCCAGGGTGAAGGTCGCCTCGGCGTAGCCCGCGTCGGTGGAGGTGCCGGTGGTGTCGCAGCCCTTGCGCGTCGAGCCGATGTCGACGAGGCGGGCGATCTCGGCGGAGTGGTCGTGGTTGCGCGGATTGTGGCCGGGGTCGATGACGACGACCTTGCCCTTGAGCGGCTTGTCCTCGGAGGGCTTGTCGGCCGACGATCCGCCGGTCTTCTCATCGTCCTTCTTGCCGCCCGCGCCGCCGCTCTTGGCGGCGTCGCCGTCCCCGGCGTCGGCCCGGTCGCGGTCGCCGGGCTTGCCGCTGCTGCCGTTCTCGCCGTCCGTGTCACCGGCCCTTCCCGGGTGCGCGGACGCGGACGCGCCGGGCGGCGTCAGGCGGGTCGGCCCGTCCGGGTCCGGTTCGTCCACCGAGCGCCACACCAGCCAGCCCGCGAAGCAGAGGGGCACGAGTGCGGCCAGCACGATGACGAGGGTGCCGCCCAGGCGACGGGGCGTAGGGGGAAAGCTGCCGTAGGACACGCCGCGATGCTATCGGCGTCCGCTAGATCCGCTCGCCGGTACGGCGCAGGACGCGCAGCGAGCGGGTCGCGGAGACCTCGCTGAACGCGCCGGACGCGAGCGCGCGGCAGTAGATCCGGTACGGGGCCCGGCCGCCGTCGGCCGGGTCGGGAAAGACGTCGTGGATGACGAGACAGCCGCCCGGCGCGACATGCGGGGCCCAGCCCTCGTAGTCGGCGGTGGCGTGCTCGTCGGTGTGGCCGCCGTCGATGAAGACCAGCCCGGCGGGCCTGCCCCAGACCGCCGCGACCTGCGGGGAGCGGCCTACGACGGCGATCACGTGGTCCTCCAGCCCGGCCGCGTGCAGGGTGCGGCGGAAGGTGGGCAGCGTGTCCATCCGGCCGACCTCGGGGTCGACGACCTTCGGGTCGTGGTATTCCCAGCCCGGCTGCTGCTCCTCGGAGCCGCGGTGGTGGTCGACGGTCACGGCCACGCACAGCGGGCTGCCCTGGGCCGCCTCGCGGGCGGCGGCGGCCAGCAGGATCGTCGATCGTCCGCAGTAAGTACCGACCTCGATCAGCGGGAGGCCGAGCCGGTTGGCCGCCTCGGCCGCCGCCGCGTATAGGGCGAGGCCCTCGTCGACGGGCATGAAGCCCTTCGCCGCCTCGAACGCGGCGATCACGCGGGGGGGGGGGGGGGGGGGGGGGGGTGTGCGTGGGAGCGGCCGGGGGGTGCGTTCGCGCCTTCGGGGCCGCGCGGACTGGTTCCCTCGGGAGGCGGGGGCCCGTGTCCCGACGCGCATCCGGGCACGTATCCGGCGGGCATCCGATGGACATCCGATGGACATCCGGCACGTATCTGACCTTCCGTCAGAATGGAACGTGTTCTAGTGTGGCCGGGTCTCTGGCCCTGCGACCGGCGAGGATGCGGATGAGCATCGGAATCACGCAAGAGCAACGGGAGTTGGCCGAGTCCGTGCGGGGTTGGGCCGCACGGGTCGTGCCACCCGAAGAGGTGCGCAAGCTGCTCGACGCGCCGCCCCCGGCCGGGCAGCGGCCCGCCTATTGGGACCGGCTGGCCGAACAGGGCCTGCTCGGGCCGCACCTCCCGGAGGAGTGCGGCGGCGGGGGAGGGGAGCTGCTGGACCTGGCCGTCGTCCTGGAGGAGCTGGGACGGGCTGCGCTGCCCGGTCCGTACCTGCCGAGTGTGCTGGCCTCGGCGCTTCTGGCCGAGGCTGGGGACGGGGCTGGGGACGGGGCTGGTGTTGAAGCGGGGGCCGGGGGTGCCGCTGGGGCAGGGGGCGGCGTCGCGGGCGAGACCCGAAGCCGTACTGGGGCGGAAGCCGAGCGCGCGGCGCTGCTGCGCGACCTGGCGTCGGGGCGGCGGATCGGCGCGGTCGCCCTCGGCGCCGGCTCGCTGACCGCCGTAGCGGTCGAGGGCGGCGGTCATCTGCTGGACGGGGTCGCGCCGCCGGTGCTGGGCGGGGCCGAGGCCGATCTGATCGTGCTCGCGGCGGAGAGCGCGGCCGGGACGCTCTGGTTCGCCGTCGACGCCGCGACCCTGACCGTACGGGCCCAAAAGAGCGCCGACCCGACCCGGCCGACGGCCGAGGTCGGCGCGCGCGGCGCCGAGGTTCCGGCCGGGCGTGCGCTGCCGGTCGACGCCGGCCTCGTACGGGATCTGGCGCACCTGCTGTTCTCCGCCGAGGCGTGCGGCATCGCCGGCTGGGCGCTGCACACCGCCGCCGAGTACGCCAAGGTGCGCGAGCAGTTCGGCCGCCCCATCGGGCAGTTCCAGGCGGTCAAACATCTGTGTGCCGACATGCTCGTGCGCGTCGAGCAGGCGCGGGCGCTGACCTGGGACGCGGCGCGGGCCGGTACGCAGGGTCCGCGGGCGCGCGGGCTGGTGGCCTCGCTGGCCGCCGCCACCGCCCTGGACGCGGCCTTCTCGTGCGCCAAGGACTGCGTCCAGATCCTCGGCGGCATCGGCTTCACCTGGGAGCACGACGCCCATCTGTATCTGCGCCGGGCCACCGTCTCGCGTCAACTGCTCGGAGCCGGCGGCAGCCATCGGCTGCGCGCGGCGCGGCTCGCGGCGGCGGGCGTGCGGCGGGAGCTGCGGCTCGAGCTGCCGCCCTCGGCGGGGGCGCACCAGGAACGGGCGCGCGCCGTCATCGAGAGCGCGCGCGCCGGGCTCGACCGGCCGGACGACCCGGCGGCCCTGCGCCGCGCCCTCGCGCCCACCGGCTACGCCGCCCCGCACCTGCCGGAGCCGTACGGGCTGGGAGCCGGCCCCGTACAGCAGCTCGCCGTGCAGCAGGAACTGCGGGCCGCCGGGGCCAGGCTGAGCGATCTGGGCATCGGGACCTGGGTGGTGCCCTCGCTCATCGCCTACGGCACACAGGCGCAGCGCGAGCAGTACTTACTGCCGACGCTCCGTGGCGACGTGCTGTGGTGCCAGCTGTTCTCCGAGCCGGGGGCGGGGTCCGACCTCGCGTCGCTGCGCACCAGGGCCGAGCGGACCGGCGACGGGCGCTGGCTGATCACCGGGCAGAAGGTGTGGACCTCGGCCGCGCAATGGGCGGACTACGGAATCCTGCTGGCCCGCACCGACCCGGAAGCCCCCAAGCACCAGGGGCTCACGTACTTCCTGGTGGACATGAAGCGGACGGCGGGGATCGACATCCGGCCACTCAAGGAGATCACCGGGGACGCCCTGTTCAACGAGGTCTACTTCGACGGAGCGTCGCTGGCCCCGGACGCGGTAGTCGGTGAGGTGAACGGCGGCTGGCGGGTGGCCCGCAACACCCTGGGCAACGAACGCGTCCACATGGCCGACCAGATGACCTTCGACACCGGTCTGGAGGCGCTCATCGAGCGCTCGGCGGAGGTGGACGGGGCGGTGCGGGAGCGCGTCGGGGGGCTCGCGGCAGAGGCGCACGCGCTGGCGTGCATCGGGCTGCGCACCACCCTCCAGCAGGTCTCGGGCCAGGAGCCCGGCGCGGGCGCGAGCGTCCGCAAGCTCGTGCAGACCCCGCACCAGCAGAAGGTCGCCGAGCTGGCCCTGGAGCTGCTGGGGCCGGCGGGCGCGGTGTGCGAGGGGGCAGGCGAACGGGGCGTGCACGGCTTCCTGATGTCGCGCTGCCTGACCATCGCGGGAGGCACCACCCAGGTGCAGCTGAACGTCGTCGCCGAGCGCATCCTCGGCCTCCCGCGTGACTGAACTGCGGGTGCGTGAGCGAACGGCGCGGGACCGGACGGCGGCTGGAACTCGCGCTGGATCATTCCGCCGATGCCGTGCTGGACTCGTGCGGACTCGTGCGGGACGCGTGACCGAAGGGGAGAACGGGACATGAAGGCGTACATCGTCGGTGTGGGCATGACGAAGTTCGAGAAGCCCGAGACACGCGACTGGCAGTACTGGGACATGGCGAAGGAGGCCGGCGGCAGGGCACTCGCGGACGCCGGGATTCCGTACGACCGGGTGGAACAGGTGCCAGTCGGCTACTGCTACCAGGCGTCCACGGCCGGCCAGCGCGCGGTCTACGAGCTGGGCCTGAGCGGCGTCCCCGTCTACAACGTCAACAACAACTGCGCGACCGCCTCGACGGCCCTGATGATGGCGCGGCAGTTCGTCGAGGGCGGGATCAACGACTGCGTGCTCGCGCTCGGCTTCGAGAAGATGGCCAAGGGCGCGCTCGGCGGCAGCACCGGCGGCGGCGACTCGCAGGCGGCGGGGAAGACCTCCCCCGTCGCCCGGCACTACGGCGTGATGGCGGCGGCGCACGGCTTCGAGATGACGCCGCCCACCGCGCAGCTCTTCGGGAACGCGGCGCGCGAGCACATGGAGCGCTACGGCACCACCGTCGAACAGCTGGCGGCGGTCGGCGAGAAGAACCACCGGCACTCGGCGAACAACCCCAACGCCCAGTTCCAGGACGTCTACACGGTCGAGGAGATCCTCGCCGCCAGGACCATCCACCATCCGCTGACCAAGCTCCAGTGCTCGCCGACCTCCGACGGCTCCGCGGCGGCCGTCGTCGTCTCGGAACGCTTCGTGGCTGAACACGGCCTGGAGGAACGGGCGGTGGAGATCGCGGCGCAGGCGATGACCACCGACACCCCGGAGAGCTTCGCCTCCGGTTCGTGCATCGACGTGGTCGGCAAGCCCATGTCGCGCGCGGCGGCGCGGCAGGTCTACGAGGCGTCCGGGCTGGGCATCGAGGACGTCGACGTGATCGAGCTGCACGACTGCTTCTCGGTCAACGAACTGCTGACGTACGAGGCGCTGGGCATGTGCGCGGACGGCGAGTCCGGCAAGCTCGTCCAGGACGGTGCCACCACCTACGGCGGACGGTGGGTCGTCAACCCGTCCGGCGGGCTGATCTCCAAGGGCCACCCGCTCGGCGCGACCGGCCTCGCGCAGGCCGCCGAACTCGTCTGGCAGCTGCGGGGGACGGCGGGGCCCCGGCAGGTCGAGGGCGCGCGGGTGGGGCTGGCGCACAACGTCGGCCTCGGCGGCGCGGCGGTGGTCACCCTCCTGCGGAAGCCCTAGGGCGGGCGGGCCGGGCCGGGTGCGCCGGGGCCGGCCCGGCCCGGGGGACGGTTGGGGGCAACGGTTCGCGGGCCTCGTGGACTCCTATGAGTAGGAGGTGCCCATGGGGGACGGGAAAGCAGCTCTGGACGAAGAGTTCCGGGGATTCGTGGTGGGGCGCTGGTCGAGGCTGCTGCGCACGGCATTCCTCCTGACGGGGGAGCAGCACGCGGCAGAGGATCTGGTCCAGACATCCCTGGAGAAGGTCTACGTGGCGTGGCGGCGGGTGAGCGCGGCCGAAGATCCGGACGCGTATGTCCGCCGCGTCATGATCAACGCGCACGCGAGACGGCATCGCAGGAAGCTCAAGGAGTTCTTGGCGCCCGCGCGCTCGGATCCCGAGGGCCCGGACACGGCCCTCGGCGCACAGGGCGACCAGCCCGACCGCCGGGACCCGATGGAGCAGGCCGACGACCGCGCGGCGCTGCTGAGCGCGTTGGCCGGGCTGCCGCCCAGGCAGCGCGAAGCGGTGGTGCTGCGCTACTGGGAAGACCTGAGCGAGACCCAGACCGCGGAGGCGATGCGGTGTTCGACGGGCACCGTCAAGAGCCAGGCGGCGAAGGGGCTGGCGAAGCTCCGCGCCATACCGACGTTGGCCGAGGCGGTCGGAAACCGAGGGGAGGCACGATGAACGAGGCAGCGGACCAGGAACAGGGCGGCATCGCGGGTCGGCTGGCCGACGCCGCACAGGCGGCGATAGTGGGGCCCGTCCCGTACGAGGCCGTGGTCCGAGGGGGGCGCCGACGCACGGCGCGCAGGTGGGCGGTGGCGGGGGCCACGGCATTGGTGATCGCCGGGTCGACGGGGACGCTGGCGCTGGCCGGCGTCGTGGGCGGGGCGGACCGGGACGGGACGAGCGTGGCGGCCTCGGCTTCCGCCTCGGCTTCGGCGGAGCAGCGCCATGTGTTCCGACCACAACGGACCACCCTCGGCAGCGGCCGCGACGGCGGCCACGACTGGAAGGTCACCATCGAGGTCTGGGGTGCGCCGAAGGCTGACTGGGAAGCGGTCGCGCAGTACCGGGAGATGGCCGAGCGCGGTGACGCTCCGCGAGGGCATGACGGGCGGTCTCCCAGCCGCCGGAACGGCTGGCACTTCGTGCACGTCATCGTGGACGGGAAATCGTCCACGCGGGTGCAGGACGAGAATCCGGACCCTGAGGACAAGCCGTCGGGCCATTTCGAGAGCTACGAGCTCGCTCCCGATCGGAGCCCGGCTCCCACGTTCCTTGTCGGCCAGGTGGAACGGGGCGTGGAGCAGGTCGTGGCCACCTGGAAAGGCGGCTCGCTCCAGGAAGTCGGTCCCGTTCCGAAGGGGCAGGGATTCGCCGGTGTGGGCGGGCCGATGCTGGTTCCTGTGAAGGGCATGGAGCAGGAGAACTGGTTCGCGATCGTGGAGCCGAAGAACGAGGGCCCGGAGTCCGTCACAATCCATATCGCCAAGAAGGGGGGGAACTAGGCCATCGTCCGACGGGCCCCGGTCCGACCCTGCCGAGGTTCGAGGCCGACTGTCGCATCCAACAGCTCAAAGGCCCCTGCCGCGCCCAATGCCGCCTCAGAGCCAACCTGCCGGCGGGCCGCCCGTACGGCCTCCATCCGGTTTCGGGTGCCGGTCTTGCCGATCGCGGCCGAGAGGTAGTTGCGGACCGTCGCGGGGGAGAGGCGGCCCGTCGCCGCGATGTCGGCGACGGTCGGCCGGGACGAATGTCATGGCCCGGCGTGGCCGCAGTCGCGCATCTGACTAGTCGTCAGGCGTCTTCACAAGCTCAGGGGGGTGCGTTATACATGGTGGCCATCGGCTAGAACGCGTTCTAGATCGAGCGGGCTGGAAGGAGCGCGCTGGATCGCGCGTTGTCGGCCGGTCCTGCACGACCCCGGTGCGTCCGACGGTGCGGACGGCCGCGCCGGGGTCTTCAGACAGCCGTGAGCAACCGTGGTGAAGGAGCAGTACACCGATGCCCATCGATGTCGCCGAGGCCATCGCGGCCGAGCCGCGCGAGACCGACCTCGCCTGGGACCACAAGGACGTCCAGCTCTACCACCTCGGTCTTGGCGCCGGGTCGGTGCCGGGCAGGCGGGACGCCGCCACCGACCCCGACGAGCTGCGTTACACGCTGGAGAGCAGGCTGCACGTCCTGCCCAGCTTCGCCACCGTCGCGGGCGGGGCGCTGGCCGCGGGCGGCGGGCTGTCCGCCCCCGGCATCGACGTCGACCTCGCCGCCGTGCTGCACGGCGGCCAGCGCATCGAGCTGCACCGCCCGCTGCCCGTCGCGGGCCGTGCCACCCAGACCGCCCGGGTCGCCGCCGTCCACGACAAGGGGAAAGCAGCGGTCATCGTGCTGCGCTCCGAGGTCGCCGACGCCGACGGCCCGCTCTGGACCTCCGACACCCAGATCTACGTACGCGGCGAAGGCGGCTTCGGCGGCGAACGCGGCCCCTCCGCGCGGCTCGAACTGCCCGACCGGACACCGGACCTGACGGTCGAGCGCCCCATTCGCCCGGACCAGGCGCTGCTCTACCGGCTCTCCGGCGACTGGAATCCGCTGCACGCCGACCCCGAGTTCGCCAAGCTCGCGGGCTTCGACAAGCCGATCCTGCACGGCCTGTGCTCGTACGGCATGGCGCTCAAGGCCGTCGTGGACACCGCACTCGACGGGGACGTCGCGCGCGTCCGCTCCTACAGCACGCGCTTCGCCGGAGTCGTCTTCCCCGGCGAGACGCTGCGCGTCCGGATGTGGCGGACCGAGTCGGAGAACGGCCGTCGTATCCAGGTGTCGGTGACCGCCGTGGAACGGGACGACGCGCCGGTCCTCGCCGACACGGTCATCGAGCCCGTGTAGCCGGTCCTCCATCGGCCCGATCCGCCCCGACCCTGACCCCGCCCCCAGCCACAACTCACCCGAACTCACCCCCGAACTCACCCCCGAACTCACCCCTGAAATCCCCCGACTCAGCCCGTCCGCTCGGAAGGAGCCGCACCGTGCGCGCAGCCATACAGCACGAGATAGGGCAGGACAAGCTCGAAGTCCACGACGACGTCGAGGCGGTGGGCTTTGGCCCCGGAAAGGTGAAGCTCCGGATCAGGGCCACCGGCCTGTGCCACTCGGACCTCTCCGCGATGAGCGGCGTGCTGCCGCAGCCCGCTCCCTTCGTACCGGGCCACGAGGGCGCGGGCGAGATCATCGACGTGGGCGACGGCGTCACCGGCCTCACCCAGGGGGACCGGGTGCTGGTCTGCTGGCTGCCCGCCTGCGGCAGCTGTCCGGCCTGCAAGCGGGGTCAGACGCAACTCTGCCTCGCCGGATTCATGAACGCCGGCACGCCCAACTTCAAGCGCCTCGACGGCGATGTCTTCGGCTTCGCCGGAACCGGCACCTTCACTGAGGAGGTCGTGGTCGACGCGGGCTGCGCCGTCCCGATCCCGGACGACGTGCCGTTCGAGATCGCCGCGCTCATCGGCTGCGGTGTCACCACCGGGCTCGGCGCGGCGCTCAACACCGCGAAGGTGGAGGCCGGCTCATCGGTTGCGGTGGTCGGCTGCGGCGGGGTCGGCATCAGCGCGATCCAGGGCGCGCGGGCCTCGGGCGCCGCCCAGATCATCGCCGTCGACCCGGTCGAGTCCCGCCGCGAAGCCGCGCTGCGCTTCGGCGCCACCGAAGCCGTGTCGCCCGAAGGGTTCGCCGACGCCAAGAGCCGGGTCACCGCCAACGAGGGCTTCGACTACGTCTTCGAGGTCGTCGGCAAGTCCGCCACCGCCCGCGTCGCGTACGACAACACCCGGCGCGGCGGCACGCTCTGCATCGTGGGCGCGGGGGCCATGGACGACTTCTTCCAGGTCAACATGTTCGAGCTGTTCTTCGACGAGAAGAAGATCCTGCCTTCGATGTACGGCGGCGGCGACGTGCTCCGGTCGTACGAGCGGGCCATCGCCCTGTGGCGCGCGGGCCGTATCGATCTCGAAGGTCTCATCACGCACCGCGTACAGCTCGCCGAGATCAATGACGCGATCGACCAGATGCGCACCGGCGAGGCGCTGCGCACCTGCATCTCGATCTGAGCATCTCGATCCGAGCGTGCGGCCCGAAGCCCGTTACTCCCGCCCACCGTCCACCGTCCGTTCCAGGGAGCGCAGATGTACTTGCAGGGGAAGACCGCGATCGTCACTGGTGCGGGCCGGGGCCTGGGCCGGGCCGAGGCTCTTGAACTGGCGCGGCTCGGCGCGAATGTCGTGGTGAACGACTTCGGCCAGCCGGGCCGCGACGGCTCGGGCGAAGCCTCCGCGACTCCGGCCGAGGAGGTCGTGGCGGAGATCCGGGCCGCGGGCGGCCCGGCCGTCGCGCACCTCGGCGACGTGGCCGACTTCGAGCAGGCGCGCGGCCTGGTGCGGCTCGCGATCGACACCTACGGATCGCTCGACATCCTGGTCAACAACGCGGGCATCCTGCGGGACCGGATGGTCTTCTCGATGACCGAGGAGGAGTGGGACTCGGTCATCCACGTCCACCTCAAGGGCCACTTCAACACCACGCACTTCGCCGCCGCGCACTGGCGCGCCCAGTCCAAGGCGGCGGGCGGCCCGGTCTACGGACGGATCGTCAACACGTCCTCGGAAGCGTTCCTGGCCGGATCAGCGGGCCAGCCGAACTACGCGGCGGCCAAGGGCGGCATCGTCGGCCTCACCACCTCCACCGCGGACGCGCTGCGCAAGTACGGCGTCACGGCCAACGCCATCTGCCCGCGCGCCCGTACCCGGATGACCGAGGACGTTTTCTCGTCCATCCCCGCCGGTCAGGAAGGCGGGCCGGCTGGGGAGGGCGCGTTCGACATCCTCGCCCCCGAGCACGTCTCACCGCTCGTCGGCTATCTCTCCGCGCCGGCGGCCGAGCGCATCAGCGGGCAGGTCTTCGTGGTCCACGGCGGGATGGTCGCGCTCGTCGACCGGCCCAAGGTGGCCGCCAAGTTCGACACCGCCAAGGAGGTGTTCAGCTACGAGGAACTCGACGGGCTGCTCACGCCGTACTTCGCGGAGCGCCCGCCGAACGAGACCTTCGCCGCGACTGAGGTGCTGGGCCTCAAGCACGGCTAGCCGCAAGCACGGCTAGCGGTCGGCCGCCGGTTCGTCGCGCCGGTGGCGGCCGCCGTTGGCCAGGTCGGGGGCCTCCTTGGACGAGGTCGAGCCCCGGTGTTTTCCGTGGCCCGTCGGCTGGTCCGCGCTGTTCTGGAGGCGTGCGTCGTTCGTCTCACTGCGGGCTATGGGCATGTGGCAATTCGCTCCGTGGATCGCTGCGTGCGGCGTGCTGCGTGCGGCGTGCTGTGTTCGGCGTGCTGCGTGCGGCGTCCTGTGTTCGACGTGCTGTGTTCGGCGGAGGTTGCTCGCCCCGGCCGAACACAGTAACCAGTGTGATGATCCGGTATCCACCGCGCGATCTAACGCGCCTGAGTGAGCGGCGCCTGTTGCAGTGGCACCGGCCGCAGCACCAACGTCCGCTCGTCGCCTTCCTCCTCCGGTTGCCCCGGCACGCTTGATGACGTCGCCGTGGCCGACTCCATACCCGTGATCGACGTGATTGATGTGACTGAAGTAACCGATGAATCCGACGAGGTCCGAGACCTGCCCGCTCCCCCCGGCCGGCGCCGCGAGGCCGAGGCGTGGGGGATGCCGCCCGTGTCGAGGTCGCAGGCCGCCTCGGGCGGCCGTACCCGCGCGAGCCCGCAGGGCGTCTGCGCGGTGGCGTACGGGAGGAGGAGCTGACCCTCCCGCGTCCACAGGCCCGCGCCGGCCAGCCAGCCGGGCGGCGTGGCCACCGGGTTCGACCGCCGGTCCGACGGCCGCCAGACGCTGGCCCAACTGCCCTGCGCGCCGTCGACGCGGAGCGCCACCGCGCAGCGCTCCGGCATCAGGTCCTGCCCCGGCTGCACGGCGAAGGGCACCATGGACGTGCCGTCCTCGGGCAGTAGTCCCTCCGGGAAGCGCACCGGCCGCTGGCTGCCGAGTACGCCCCAGCCGAACCGGTCGTGGCCGGGCGCGTCAGAGTGTACGAGCAGCAGTCCGCTGTCCGGATCGGCCAGCAGCAGGCGGTCGTTGCTGTGCTCCGCGATCTGGAGGAGCGGGGTCACCTCGCCGCCGCGCCGCAGATCCACCGCGACCGTCTTCGTCCGGCCCTCCAGCTCGCGGTCGAGGGCGAGCATCCGGCCCGTGCGGTCCAGCCAGGCGCCGCCCGAACAACGGCCCCGGATCTCGGCGATGTGCTCTGGGCCAAACGTTCCGCCACATACGAGCCAGACCGCCGTCGAGCGCTCGCCGGGCGCGAGAGCGTAGACGGCCGAGCCGCCGGGGGCCGGTGGCAGCAGGGTCAGCCACGGGCATTCGACGGAGCCGAGCGGCAGCTCACCGGTCTGCGGACCGGTCGGGTACAGCAGGGAGAACGCGTAGCGGTCGGCGACCCGGCGGCGGATCAGCACCCGCCCGTCGGCGAGCGGCAGCAACTCGCTGTCGGCCTCCTCGGGCTGGGTGCCCGCCAGCGGGACGGCGTACGGCTCGGGGCCGTCCAGCGTCCAGCGCTCGGGGTACCAGCCGCCTGACGCCATGAACCCTGACGCCATGAACCCTGACGCCATGAACCCGGGCGGCATAGCCCCGGGTGCCGTGGCCCCGGACACCATGGGCCCGCCGCGCCGACCGTCCCCGTGTCCGCCGCGCTCCCCGTGCCAGTCGGGCCCTCCTGGCCCGCCGCGCCCGCTCGCGCCATCGTTCCGGTCGGATCCGTAGTTCCGGCCGAACCCGTCGGATCCGCCGGTCCCACCGGACCCAGCGCTCCCACCGGGCCCGCCGGACCCGCCGAATCCGCCACTCCGCACCAGCCGCGCGGCGTACGCCCCGTCAGCGGCAATGGTCAAACCCGCCCGATGCGGGCTGCCGCTCAGCGCGGCACCCTCGGTGACACAGGCCGTCATCACACGGTCACCTCCTGCAACCGAAAGTAGTTATCGCACTCCCTGCCGAACACCGCCGCTGGAGGCGCTTCACACATACGGGTGCCTGTTGCCCGGTTCGGCTGAGGCGACGGCTCCGGATGTGCTCGGGGCGCGTCGGGTGATCGAAACCACAGGTCACGCGGTTGAACCACAGGCCATGCGGTTGCCGAGGCGGAGTGAGCGGCGCTTAAGGTCAGGGTCGCCTAAGCGTCATTTCCTGCTGGGCCGTCCTCGTTCGACCCTGTCAGGAGCCCGTCATGTCCCTACGACGCCGCGGTACCGCCGCCGTCGCCCTCGCCGTGGCCGCCGCACTCTCCCTCGCGGCCTGTGGCGGCGAAAAGAGCGACGGGGCCGACGCCGGGGGCACGGCCGCCGACAAGAAGTCCGTCGCGCAGGGCGGCGAGGACTTCACGGAGGCCGCCAAGGACACCGCCGCGATGCGATGGGCAGCGACGCCGAGCCGGGCGAGTTCCCCCGCACCGTGAAGCACGCGATGGGCAGCACCGAGCTCCCGTCCGCGCCGAAGCGCGTCGTCGTCCTGGACGTCGGCGAGCTCGACAACGTCGTCTCGCTCGGCATGAAGCCGGTCGGCTTCAGCCCCACCGAGGGCGACGACGGCATACCCGGCTACCTCAAGAAGGCCGCCGGCAACCCCAAGAGCGTCGGCACCGTCAACAACCTCAACCTTGAGGCCATCAACGCGCTGCACCCCGACCTGATCCTCGGCAGCCAACTGCGCGCCGCGGACAAGTACGACCAGCTCTCGAAGATCGCGCCGACCGTCTTCTCCATCCGTCCGGGCTTCACCTGGAAGCAGAACTACCTCCTCAACGCGTCGGCTCTGGACAGGACCGCGGCGGCGAAGAAGAACCTCGCCGCGTACCGGGCCAAGGTCGAGGAGCTGGGCGAGGACATCGGCGACAAGAAGCCGACGATCACGATGCCGCGCTACATGCCGGAGATGATCCGGCTCTACGCGAAGGCGTCCTTCATCGGCACCGTCCTCGACGACGCGGGCCTGCCGCGGCCGAAGAACCAGCAGGTCAACGACCTCGCGGCGGAGGTCAGCCCGGAGAAGATCGCCGACGCCGACGCCGACTGGATCTTCACCGGCGTCTACGGCGACGCCAAGGCCACCGAGCGCAACAAGGCCGAGGACAACCCGCTCTGGAAGAAGCTGGGCGCGGTCAAGGCCGGCCACGCGAAGGACGTGCCGGACGAGACCTGGTACCTCGGCCTCGGCGTCACCGCGGCCGACAGCGTCCTGGGCGACCTCCGGGGCTATCTCGTCAAGTAGCCGTACGGGAGTAGGCGCACGGGAGCAGGCGTACGACGCGGGCCGGGCGCGGGGGTGAAGAGAGGCGGGCGCGGGGCGGGCGTTTCCCCCAGTGCGCCCCCGCGCGGCACCGGCGCCCCGGCCGGCCCCGCCCGCATCCGTGGCCGCGCCCCGCCCGTACCCCCGTGCCGCCCCGGCCCGCACCCCAGCCCGTATCCGTCAAGCAGCGACTCACCGCGCGGGCACAGCTGGGAGGTAACCTCTCACCTGTGCCCGCACTGTCTGAAGTCCTCGCCGCGCTCGATGTCCTGTGGCCCCCCGAGCGGGCCGAGCAGTGGGATGCCGTCGGCACCGTCTGCGGCGATGTCGGCAACCCCGGCGCGGAAGTCCGGCGGGTGCTGTTCGCCGTCGACCCCGTGCAGGAGATCGTCGACGAGGCCGTGAAGCTCGGCGCCGACCTGATCGTCACGCACCACCCGCTCTACCTGCGCGGCACGACGACCGTCGCGGCCGACACCTTCAAGGGCCGGGTCGTGCACACCCTGATCAAGCAGGACATCGCGCTGCACGTCGCGCACACCAACGCCGACCGCGCCGACCCCGGCGTCTCGGACGCCCTCGCAGGCGCGCTCGGCCTGCGGGTCACCGGTCCGCTGGTGCCCGACGCGAGCGACCCGGCGGGCCGTCGCGGCCTCGGCCGGATCTGCGAGCTCGACGCACCGCAGACGCCGGCCGCCTTCGCCGAACGGGTCGCCGCCCGGCTGCCGCGCACCGCGCAGGGCATCCGCGTCGCGGGCGACCCGCAGCGCACGATCCGTACCGTCGCCGTCTGCGGCGGCTCCGGCGACAGCCTCTTCGACGAGGTCCGCGCCGCCGGGGTCGACGCCTACGTCACCGCCGATCTGCGCCACCACCCGGCCTCCGAGGCCCAGCGGCAGAGCCCGCTCGTGCTCGTGGACGCCGCGCACTGGGCCACCGAGTGGCCGTGGTGCGAGCAGGCAGCCGCCCAGCTCGACGCGGTCTCCGAGCGGCACGGCTGGGGCCTGCGCACCCATGTCTCCCGTACGGTCACCGACCCGTGGACCGCGCACGCGGCCTCCCCGGCGCCGGACCCGACCGACGCCCCCTGAACCTTTCCCGCCCCAACCAGCAGCCCAGGAGCCCCAAGCTGAACGCCGCGCCCGCCGACCAGATCCGCCTCCTCGACGTCCAAGCCCTGGACGTCCGCAGCGCGCAGCTCGCGCACAGGCGCAGCAGCCTGCCGGAGCACGCCGAGATCCAGACCCTGGAGGGCGACCTCGCGCAGCTGCGCGACCTGCTCGTCGCCTCCACGACCGAAGAGAGCGACACCGCTCGCGAGCAGACCAAGGCCGAGCACGACGTGGACCAGGTGCGCCAGCGCGCCGCCCGCGACCAGCAGCGCCTCGACTCCGGCGCGGTCAGCTCGCCGAAGGACCTGGAGAACCTCCAGCGCGAGATCGTCTCGCTCGCCAAGCGCCAGGGTGACCTGGAGGACGTCGTCCTCGAAGTCATGGAGCGCCGCGAGTCCGCCCAGGAGCGCGCCGCCGAGCTGACCGGCCGCGTCGCCTCCCTCGAAGCCAAGCTCGCCGACGCCGCGACCCGGCGCGACGCCGCGTTCGCGGAGATGGAGACGGAGAGCGCCGCCGTCGCCAAGGAGCGCGAGCTGACCGTCGCGACGCTCCCCGCCGACCTGCTGAAGCTGTACGACAAGCTCTGCCAGCAGCAGGGCGGCGTCGGCGCGGCCCGGCTCTTCCAGCGCCGCTGCGAGGGCTGCCGGCTGGAGCTCAACATCACCGAGCTGAACGAGGTCCGCGCGGCGGCTCCGGACACCGTGGTGCGCTGCGAGAACTGTCTCCGCATCCTGGTCCGCACGCCCGAATCGGGGCTCTGAGCAGATGGCCGCCGCTCACCAGGCGCGCCGCCGCTTCGTGGTCGAGGCCGACGGCGGCTCCCGGGGCAACCCGGGGCCCGCGGGCTACGGCGCGGTAGTGCTGGACCCGGCGACCGGCGAAGCGCTCGCCGAGGCCGCCGATGGCATCGGGACGGCGACCAACAACGTCGCCGAGTACCGGGGGCTGATCGCCGGCCTGCGGGCCGCGAAGGCGCTCGATCCCGAGGCCGAGGTCCACGTCCGGATGGACTCCAAGCTCGTCGTCGAGCAGATGTCGGGCCGCTGGAAGATCAAGCACCCGGACATGCGCCCGCTCGCCGCCGAGGCGAAGGGCATCCTGCCGGTCGGCCAGGTCTCGTACGAGTGGATTCCGCGCGAGAAGAACAAGCACGCGGACCGGCTCGCCAACGAGGCGATGGACGCGGCCAAGCGGGGCAAGAAGTGGCAGCCCGCGGAGTCCATGGCCGCGCTCCGCACGCCGGCCGCGGCGAGGGCGTCGGCCCCCGCCGGGACCTCCGCCGCCTCGGCCGTCGGGGCGGGCACGCTCCCGGACCCGATCGCCGAGCCGCTGAGCGAGCCCAAGGTCACCGCGGTCGGCTGGGCCGCCACCGCCGATCTGGGGACGCCCACCACCTTCGTGCTGCTCCGGCACGGCGAGACGGCCCTCACTCCCGAGAAGCGCTTCTCGGGCAGCGGCGGCACCGACCCCGAACTCTCCGCCGCGGGCCGCCGTCAGGCCGAGCAGGCCGCGGTCGCGCTGGCCGCGCGCGGCACCGTCCAGGCCGTCGTCAGCTCGCCGCTGCGGCGCTGCGTCGAGACCGCTGAGGCGGTGGCGGGCCGCCTCGGGCTCGACGTCCGCATCGAACAGGGCCTGCGCGAGACCGACTTCGGGGCTTGGGAGGGCCTGACCTTCGCCGAGGTGCGGGAGCGCTACCCCGAAGACCTCGACGCTTGGCTGGCCTCCGCGAGAACCGCCCCCACCGGCGGGGGCGAAGCCTTCGCGACGGTCACCCGCCGCGTCGGCGTCGCCCGCGACAAGCTGCTCGCGCGCTACGCGGGCAAGACGGTGCTGCTCGTCACACACGTCACGCCGGTCAAAACCCTCGTCCGCCTCGCGCTCGGCGCCCCGCCGGAGTCCCTGTTCCGGATGGAACTCTCGGCGGCTTCGTTCTCGGCTCTGGCGTACTACGGCGACGGCAACGCGTCGGTGCGGCTGCTGAACGATACGGGGCACCTGCGGTAGCTGCGGGTGGTTTTCGGGCTGCGGTTCGGTTCGTCGTACGCGCGGGTCCTGGAATCCGGCTGCGCCCTGAGGGCGGACACGATGTCCGCCTCGGGGCGCAGCCGTTTTGGGGCGGGGCGCTGCGGGGTGCGGTGCGGCGCGGTGCTATCCG
Organism: Streptomyces sp. H27-D2; assembly: GCF_035828615.1. NCBI lineage: Bacteria > Bacillati > Actinomycetota > Actinomycetes > Kitasatosporales > Streptomycetaceae > Streptomyces > Streptomyces sp. H27-D2. The sequence goes on from NZ_JAYMZR010000036.1 coordinate 44,884, forward strand.
GCTCAGCGGTTCGCGGCTCACGGGCCGATGGGCAACGGCGGGCTCTCGAAGAGCCTGGGTTCGACCGGCCCGGGTTCACCAAGCCCGCGCGGGGCCCGCGCCCAACGCGGTGGGGCGCCGCTCAACGCCGCGGTGCGCTCAACGCGCCGGCGAACTCGGCGCCGGCGAACCCCGCGCCGGCGAAGCCGCCTTGTGGGCACCAGCCCTTGGTCCTGAGCCCGACACCGCCGCGACCTACCGTCCCCGTGCCCAACGCCGCAGGCTGCTCAGCGTGACATCGAGGCCCGCGGCAGCGAAGCCGCTGCGCGCGGGCGCGGTCCGTGGGCCTGGGCCGGATGGACCCGCTGCGCGCCGGGCCCGCGCCCAACGCGGAGACGCGCCGCTCAACACCGCCGCGCGCTCAACGCCCCACCGAAGCCCGCGGCAGCGAAGCCGCCTCGCGGGCGAGCCGCTCCACCCGTGCCCAGTCCTTCGTCGCCAGCGCGTCCGCGGGCAGCATCCAGGTGCCGCCGACACAGCCGACGTTGGACAGTTCGAGGTACGAGGGAGCCGAGGCCAGGCCGATGCCGCCGGTGGGGCAGAAGCGGGCCTGGGGGAGTGGTGCGGAGAGTGACTTGAGGTACGCGGTGCCGCCTGCGGCCTCCGCCGGGAAGAACTTCATCTCGGTGACGCCGCGCTCCAGCAGCGCGACGACCTCGGAGGCGGTCGAGACGCCGGGGAGGAACGGCACTCCGGACGCCCGCATGGCGCCCAGCAGCCGGTCCGTCCAACCGGGGCTGACCAGGAAGCGCGATCCGGCCTCGACCGCAGCCGCGACCTGCTCGGGGGTGATGACCGTGCCCGCGCCGATCACCGCGTCCGGTACCTCGGCGGCGATCGCGCGGATGGCGTCGAGGGCGGCCGGGGTGCGGAGGGTCACCTCGATGGCGGGCAGCCCGCCCGCGACCAGGGCGCGGGCCAGTGGCACGGCGTCGGCGGCGTCGTCGAGGACGACGACCGGTACGACCGGGGCCAGATCGAGGACGGACTTCGGGGCGGCGGGGAAGGGGGCAGCGCTAGTCACGCTGCCCATCCTGCCGCCGCCGGACATTCTGTGCAACGAGCGTTGCGCAAGACGCAACGCTGTCGCAGGCTGTCGCAGGCTGCCGCCTCAGAGTTCCGTGACGATCACAGCTCCGTGACGATCACATCGAGCAGCCACACCCGGCCGACCCGCGTCGGGGCCGTGAGCTCGACCGCGTACCCCAGATCCCGCAGCGCCTCCGCCAGCTCGGCGGGCGCCTTCGGCTCGATGCCCGCTGTCAGCAGGTCCCGCACGATCCGGCCCTTGGTGGCCTTGTTGAAGTGGCTGACCACCGACCGCTTCTCGACGCCGTCCACGATCTTCGAGTGGAGGACGCGTACGCCGGCCGTGCGCGCCGAGACCTCGCCCTTCGGCTTCCAGGCCGTCGCGTACGCGGCCGAGCGCAGATCCAGCACCAGGCTGTCCCCGGCGGCCTCCTGCAGCACCTTGCCCATGGGGGCGCGCCAGTAGGTCCCGAGCGCCCCCAGCGCGGGCAGCTTCACGCCCATCGAGCAGCGGTAGGAGGGGATCGCGTCGTTGATCCGTACCGCGCCCCACAGCCCGGAGAACACCAGCAGCGAGCGCTCCGCCCGCTGCCGGGCCGCCGCGTCGAGGGTGGCCAGGCCCAGCGCGTCGTACAGCACGCCCGTGTAGATCTCGCCCGCGGGCCGCGTACCGGCGGTCGGCAGCGCGGCGTTCTTCGCGACCTCGCCGCGCAGCCCCTCGCTCAGCCCGAGCACGGTCCGTGCCTTCTCCTCGTCCGCCGAGCACAGCTCGACCAGCTCCCGGAATACCGTGGCCCGCGCCTGCGCGAGCTTCGGCAGGGACAGTCCGGCCGGCTCCAGTGTCGGACCGGTTCCGCCGGTGGCCTTCCCTTCGGACGGGGGCAACAGCACGAGCACGATGTTCTCCTTGTACGGGCGGTACGGGTGATGCACGCAATGCGGGTGAGGCAGGCGGTGCGGGGCGGCGCGGGCTGACGGCCGAACAAAACCCCCGCCGCAGCCTAAGGCCTCCGGCATACAGGTCCGATCCGGCGGATATGGGCGATGCGTACGCGGCCGGTGCGCGGCCCGTACGCAGCCCTTACGCAGCCCGTACACAGTCGGCCACAGCGGCTCGCGGTGAGCGCCCGCGCACGCCCCACGGCGTACCGCCTCGCCGTGCTCCCCGCGCACTCCCCCACCGCGCTCGCCGTGCCGCCGCCATACGCTCGGAACCATGCCCCGCCGTCCTACGCATGTTGCGGCTTCGCAGCCCCGACCTCTCCGGAGCCGGCCCGGCGGCGGGTAGCATGGTCGGCACGGCGGACGAGCCGGCCGGGCGGCCGCGTCGAGGTCTCAGGATCTCGCCGAGGAACGTCCGGGCTCCACAAGGCAGGGTGGTGGGTAACGCCCACCCGGGGTGACCCGCGGGACAGTGCCACAGAAAATAGACCGCCGGAGGCCGCGAGGCCGCCGGTAAGGGTGAAACGGTGGTGTAAGAGACCACCAGCGTCCAGGGTGACCTGGACGGCTAGGTAAACCCCACCCGGAGCAAGGTCAAGAAGAGCCGCTGTAAAACGGCTCTGCGCGGGCGTTCGAGGGCAGCCGGCCCGAGTCCGCGGGTAGACCGCAGGAGGCTGTCGGCAACGGCAGTCGTAGATGGATGGCCGCCTCCCCCAGGGCCGCGAGGCGCTGGGGAGACAGAATCCGGCGTACAGGCCGACTCGTCCGCTACACCGCTCCGACCCTGGTCGGAGCGGTGTTCCACTCCGTCCTGCGCCTGCGGGGTCGAATCGAGCAGGAAGGTCGTTCCACGGACCAGCCCACCCTCGCGCCGCGATGGTCAGCAGCACTCAAGCGCCGTACAGTCCACGCCACTCGTCCAGTGCCGCTACCGTCTTCGCCCCCAGGACATTGGCGGCTGCCGTGGGCGTCAGCCCTTCCATAGCGCGCACCACACCTGTGAATGGCGAAATCCGCAGCGCATCGGCGATCTGCGCCGCTTGAGCAGTCCGCGCACGTGACGCTTGGCGGCCTTGGCGTTGGCCCACTCCTCGCGCGCCGTCGTGCTGGTCCCACCCCGGACCGTGACGTTCACGCTGCGCCTGGTCAGAAGCCGCTGGGTAGCCGGTGGTGCGGTGATCCGCTGTACAGGGATCACCGTTCGCCACCCAAGCGGGCCGCCACCTCGGTCACCCGGGCTTCCAGCGAACTGGCCAGGAGCCCGCTCAGCTTCGAGTACTCCGTGACCTCCTCCGCGTCGGCGGTCCCGGCGTAGACCTTCCGCTCCAGCGCCACCAGACGCTGCCTCTTGTGTTCGGCTCGGTCGGAGTACGGACTCTCCAGGCCGAACAGCGCCGACAGCACCGCGTCGTCCCCGCTGCCGTAGACGATGCGCTGGTACAGCTTCTCGTCCACCACTTCGGGCGGCCGCCGCTCGTCCGGCCCCGGCAGTCGGATCAGGCCGCCTGGGTCGGCGGCCTGGCAGATGTACGGGCTGTGGCTGGAGACGATGAACTGGATGTTCGGGAAGTGCCGCCGCATCCAGCCGCCGATGTGCCGCTGCCAGGTGACGTGCAAATGCGCGTCCAGCTCATCGATCAACACCACGCCGGGCGCGCCGATTGCGACGCCGCCGTCGTCCGTCGACACTACGTGCAGGCTGCCGTAGGCGGCCTGGATCTGCCGGGTCATGTCCAGCACCAGAGCGGCTACCGTGCGGTAGCCGTCACTCATCTCGCGCAGCGGATAGGAGCGTTTGAGGCCTTTCTTCGCCACCCACAGCCCGTCCGAGTCAACTCGCCTGACCTGGTAGTCGTCCGGCAGCAGCCCGTCCGACAGCAGGGTTGTGACCGTCCTCAGCAGGCTGGCAGCACCCGGACGCCTCTCCAGACGCCGCAGATGCAGGTCGACCAGCCATGAGACACCTTCCGCCAGCGAGGTGTCCTCGTGGAACAAGGTCGCCAACCTGCCTGCGGGGCCGGGCGCGAGCATGAGTCGCTGAGCCTCTCCGGAACCACCCATCAACCGCCGGAACGGCCCGTATCCGGCGCAGAACCATCCGCACGGGTTCCCCGCCCACGGGCCGCGCTCGGCGCCTTGAAGGGCTCCATGGACGGCCGCAGGCTCTCCAGTCGCTCGCCGCCGCCCTGCACGGGCCGGGACCAATTCAGTCCGAGCACCAGCTCACCCTTCGGTGCGCGGCCGCGGCCGGTGAGGGCGTCGGACTCGTCACGGACGACGCTAGCCTCTGCCCAGCCCAAACGGGCCCGGGTCGTGAGCCAGCCACCGAAGTCCGCCACCAGGGTGCGGGAGACCGACGGGCCGCCGAGTGTCAGCGCGACCGCTTGGAGCAGGGTTGTCTTCCCGGAACCGTTGCGCCCTGCGAGCACGGTCCAGCTGCCACGCGCGGGCAGCGCCAGATCCACCGCGCGCTTTCCGGTGAAGCCTCTGATGTTCGACAGACGGACTCTCGCGACGTACACCCGTGTCCGTCTTCCTCTGGTCGGTGCGCCCACCCGCGGTGTCCTGTGCGATGCGCCTGAGGCGGGCCCCTGGCGTGTTCACCATCTCACGAACCGCTCTGCGTCCGACGCCCGCTTTCTGAAGAGCCCGTATCCGGAATTTCAGACGCAGCGGCGTCGTCTGTGTGTTCCGCATGGTGCGCGATGCGCAGGCTGAACGGTCACCGGAGCGGAAGGAGTTCTCGCCTGGCGGGATACATCTAGCACAGGCGGCTCAGAAGCGGCCGGCCCTGGCGACGGGCAAGAGTCCGTCGCCAGGGTTGCGTTCCGTGAGGGTCCCCGACCAATGTCGGGGACCCTCATCGCATTCGGCCTGCCGGCCAAGTTCAGCTGGGGAGCGGGCCCGCGCTGCCCGCGATTGCGGTCGGCGACCACGGCTGCCGCTGTGTCAGACGGCAGACGGCAGACGGCAGACGTCATGAATCGGGCGTCGGCCCGCGCGTGGCGCGCAGCGGAGGGAGCCGCGTCAGTGACAGCTGGCCGCGCCGCCGCCCGACCCGCTCCAGGAGCAGGAGTCGCGCTGCGCGCCGCTCGGCTTGAGCAGGCGGGCCTTGTCGCCGGTGTTGTTCCAGACGTAGGAGCCACGGTTCCAGTACACGACGCCGGAGGCGTTGTTCCCTCGGCCCGTGCGGACCTTCACGGTCTTGCCCGCGCCGATCCGGTAGCTCCCGAAGGTGTACGCGTAGCCGGTGTTGTCCTTGAGCTTGTAGCCCTTGAGCTGCACGGACGAGCGGGAGTTGTTGTGGATGTCGACCCATTCGGCGTTCAGCGAGGCGTTGGTTCTGGTGTCACGGCCGGGGCTGTCGTACTGGATGGCACCCAGGTGCAGCCCGCTCTGATGGGCGGCGGCCTGCGCCGGCGCGGCGGCCAGCAGGCCACCCGCCAGGGCGACGGCGGCGAGCAGGGCGGGTGTGGCTATGTGTGTGCGCAACGGGATCTCCGAGGGATGAGGCAAGCGGCGAGCGGGTGCTGGCGCGAGTGGTGACACGGATGCCGGTGCTGCTGACATGGCTGCGCGGTCGTTCTTGCGCTGTTCCGATGTCAGTTCGCCTGGTCGCCCTATGTTTACGCACTGGTAGGGGGCATCGGTGGCTTCTTCCGGAACAAGGCGCAGATTGTTGCTGGTGAACCTTTGTTCTTGGTGCCTGCATGGTCACTGGCAAGGTCATTGATATAGCCATAGAAGTGGCTAGTCATTTTTTTGACTATGGTGGGTAGTCCACCCGGCAAGGCAAGGAGGACACGATGGCGCTCCGCCACGCGGTGCTCGCCGCGCTACTCGACGGCGAGTACAGCGGCTACCAGCTGGCCAAGGCGTTCGACGTCGGCGTAGCCAACTTCTGGTACGCGCTGCCGCAGCAGCTCTACCTCGAACTGGCCGGGCTGGAGAGGGACGGGCTGGTCGCCGGACGGCGGGTCGTTCAGGAAACCCGGCCGAACAAGCGGCTGTTCACGGTCACAGCGGCGGGACTGGCCGAGCTGGAACGCTTCGCGGTCGCCGCGTCCAAGCCGTCCTTCATCCGGGACGACCTGCTGGTCAAGGTTCAGGCGATCGACCGCATCGGTGCGGAACCGGTGATCGCGCAGCTCGAAGAGCGGGCGGCGGTCGCCACTGGCAGGATCGAGGTCTTCGGCAAGCTCCTCCAGCGTCTCCGCGGCGATGAGACCGAGGAGAGGTATCTGCGCGACGGGGAGCGGATCGGGCCGTACCTGACCTGTCTGCGCGGCCGGGAGTTCGAACAGGGGCACCACGACTGGTGCCTGAGGACCGCTGAGCTTCTGAGAAGCCGGGAGGCCGCCCGTGCCGAGCGATGACTTCACCTCCGTCGATCGCGTCCCGCGCGCCGCTCCCGCCTACGCGCGCTACGTCGCGATCGGCGACAGCCAGACCGAGGGGCTCAACGACGGCGACGAGGTCCACGGCTACCGGGGCTGGGCCGACCGGCTCGCCGAACGCCTCGCGGCGGTGAACCCGGAGGTCCGTTACGCGAACCTGGCCGTGCGCGGGCATCTCGCGGGCCAGGTCCGCGCCGCGCAGCTTCCGGCCGCGCTCGCGTTGCGGCCCGATCTGGCCACCGTGGTCGCGGGCATGAACGATCTCATCCGTCCCCGGTACGACGCGGCGGAAGTCGTCGGACACCTCGATGCGATGTTCGCCGGGCTCTCCGCCGCCGGAGTGCACGTCGTCGCGGTCACGTTTCCCGATATCGGGAAGATCGCGCCCATCGCCCGCCCGTTGAGATCCCGCGTGCTGGATCTCAACGCCCGGATCAGGGTCGCCGCCCGACGCCACGGAGCCACGCTCGTCGACACCTTCCCCCATGCCGTCACGACCGACCCGCGGATCTGGAGCCCGGACCGGCTGCACGCCAACGCCCTCGGCCATGACCGCATCGCTGCCGCTGTGGCCCACGGCCTGAGCCTGCCCGGCAGCGACGACACCTGGGCTCTGCCCCTGCCGCCGGGGACCGCTCACTCGGGGTGGCGGGTCGCGCGCACCGAACTCCAGTGGGCCGCTGATTTCCTTGGGCCCTGGATCGTGCGGCGGCTCCGAAACCGCTCCTCCGGAGACGCGCACCTGGCCAAACGCCCCGAACTCGGCCCGGTGACACCCCCACCGGATGGCGCGCTGTGACCTGCCGAAGCCGGCGTAGGCCTCGGTCATGGCGCGGGCCCGTGCGCCCGCTCGCGCTCCCGTCCGGCGCGCCCCCAGGCACGCTGTCGCGCCCGTCGGGCTGCGCCCGCGCCCCCGCCGGGTGAGGATGAGCGCATGCTGCTGGCCGAGATCGCCCGGACCTCGCGGGAGGTCGCCGAGACCGCCGCCCGTTCGACCAAGACCGCGCTGCTCGCGGAGCTGTTCCGGGGGACCGAGCCCGCCGAGGCGCCGGTAGTGATCACTTACCTCGCGGGGCGGCTGCCGCAGCGCAGGATCGGCGTCGGCTGGGGCACGCTGCGGGAGTCCGTGCCGCCGGCCGAGGCGCCGGGGCTCGCGGTGCTGGAGGTGCACGGGCTGCTGGACCGGATCGCGGCCGTCGCCGGGCAGGGCGCGCAGGGTGAGCGGAAGCGGCTGCTGCGCGCCCTGATGTCCGCCGCTACTACCGAGGAGCAGGGGTTTCTGGTCCGGCTGATCAGCGGTGAGGTGCGGCAGGGCGCGCTGGACGCGCTCGCCGTCGAAGCGCTGGCGGCGGCGAGCGGTGCGGCGGCCGTGGACGTACGGCGGGCCGTCATGCTCGGCGGTTCGCTCGGCGCGGTGGCCGAGGTGCTGCTCGCGCGCGGGCCGGCCGCGCTGGCCGACTTCCGGCTGGAGGTCGGCCGTCCGGTGCTGCCGATGCTCGCGCACACCGCCAAGGACGTCGACGAGGCCCTCGACAGGCTCGGCCCCTGCGCGGTCGAGGAGAAGCTCGACGGCGTACGGGTGCAGGTCCACCGGGACGGCGGCGCCGTACGGATCTGGACCCGCACCCTGGACGAGATCACCGACCGGCTGCCCGAGGTCGTCGCGGCCGCTCTGGAGCTGGCGGCCGAACAGGCGGTGCTGGACGGCGAGGTGCTCGCGCTGGGCGAGGACGGCCGGCCGCGCCCGTTCCAGGAGACGGCCGGGCGGGTCGGCTCCCGGCTGGACGTCGCGGGCGCGCGGGTCTCGCTGCCGCTCTCGCCGGTCTTCTTCGACCTGCTGGCCGTGGACGGCCGTGATCTGCTCGCGCTCCCCGCTCAGGAGCGTCACGCCGAGCTGGCCAGGGTGGCTCCTGAGCGGTTGCGCGTACGGCGGCTGGTCGCCGATGACCCCGGCTCGGCCGCGACCCGTGCGGCGGCGCGGGCGTTCGCGGCGGACGCGCTGACCCGCGGTCAGGAGGGCGTCATGGTCAAGGCGCTGGACTCGCCGTACAACGCGGGCCGCCGGGGCGCGTCCTGGCTGAAGGTCAAGCCCGTCCACACGCTCGACCTGGTGGTGCTGGCCGCCGAGTGGGGGCACGGCCGCCGGACCGGCAAGCTGTCCAATCTGCACCTGGGCGCGCGGCAGTCGGACGGCTCGTTCGCGATGCTCGGCAAGACCTTCAAGGGCATGACGGACGTGATGCTGGCCTGGCAGACCGAACGGCTCCAGGAACTGGCCGTCGAGACGCCTGCCTGGGGCGTGGTGGTCCGGCCCGAGCTGGTGGTGGAGATCGCCTTCGACGGGGTCCAGGGCTCCTCCCGCTATCCGGCGGGGGTGACCCTGCGCTTCGCGCGGGTGCTCAGGTACCGCGAGGACAAGCGCGCGGCCGACGCCGACACGGTCGCGACGGTCGTCGCGTTGCGCGGCTGACGCGCGCCGGACCCGGCAGCCGCGCGCCTTCCCGAGCGCCGCGCGCCCTCTTCAGCCCCGCGCCGTTCCCCGCGCCCTCACGCCCCTTCAGCCCCGCGCCCTCTCAGCCTCCCGCGCCCTCGCGCGCGCCCCCGCGCCCCCTCAGCCCCGCCCGATGTACGGCATGGCCGTCGCCATCACCGTCGCGAACTGGACGTTCGCGGCGAGCGGCAGCGACGCCATGTGCAGCACCGTGCGGGCCACGTCCGCCGCGTCCATCACCGGCTCCACGGCGGTCGTCCCGTTGGCCTGCGGGACGCCGGTCCGCATGCGCTCGGTCATCTCCGTCGCCGCGTTGCCGATGTCGAGCTGGCCGCAGGCGATGCCGTACGCCCGTCCGTCCAGCGACAGCGACTTGGTGAGGCCGGTCATCGCGTGCTTCGTCGCGGTGTAGGCGACGCTGTTCGGGCGCGGGACATGGGCCGAGATGGAGCCGTTGTTGATGATCCGGCCGCCCTGCGGGTGCTGCTCCTTCATCAGCCGGAAGGCGCCCTGCGCGCAGAGGAACGCTCCGGTGAGGTTGACGTCCACGACCGAGCGCCACTCGTCGTACGTCAGCTCCTCCAGCGGTACCGAGGGGCCGAAGCCGCCCGCGTTGTTGAACAGCAGGTCGAGCCGCCCGAAGTGGTCCCGTACGGTCGCGAAGAGCGCGTCGACGCGCTCCGGGCGCGTCACATCGCACGGCACCGGCAGCGCCGCCGTGCTGTTCCCCGCCAGGCCCGCCGTCTCCCGCAGGGCCGGCTCACGCCGTCCCGCCAGGGCCACGGCCCATCCGGCGTCGGCGAGGGTCAGCGCGACCGCCCGGCCGATTCCGGAGCCCGCGCCGGTCACTACCGCGACTTTCTGGATCTCACTCATGGCATCGCAGGGTAGAGGGGAACGGCGGGCCCCCGGTCAGCCGCCCCCGTGGAAGGGGGCCAGCACCGTCTGTTTGGCGGCGGCGAACTCCTCGTCGGTGAGGACGCCGTCGCGGCGCAGTTCGCCGAGTTCGCGCAGTCGGCGCAGCAGGGCGTCGTGGTCGTTGCCGGTGCTGTCGCCGGGGGCGCGGGTCGCCTCTCGGGTGGGGGCCGGCGCGCTCATGTCGCCGGGGGCTTCCTGGCCCGCGTCGCCAGTCGCCGGCTCACCGGACCCGCCGGCCCCGGCCACCTCGATTCCGGCCGCCGGATGCGGCAGCCGGGCCGCTACGGCCGCCGCCAGCAGCGCCGTCGTCCCGCTTTCCTTCTTGAAGCCCCACACCAGCAGGCAGTTGGGGTCGTGCTCGGGCTTCATCTTGGTGACCATGCCTTTGGGGACGAAGCGCAGGCAGCCGCTCTCCAGCCCTATCGCGGGGGTCCACCCCACGCCCGCCAGGTCGTCCAGCGCGAAGCTGCGGCTTCCCGCGGCCTTCTTGCTCTCCTCGACCATCCAGTTCCATTCGAGGCGGACCCGTTCGCCGTCGAAGGTCGCGGTGCCGTCCACCGCGGTCGCGGAGAGCGGGACAGCCGGTCCCGGCAGCAGGAAGCGGTCGCACGGGCCGGTCGGCACCTGCTCGACGACCATCGCGTTGCGCACCTCGTCGGCGAAGTACTCCGCGACGCCCGTGCGGTCCGAGCCCACCGCCGCCTGATACGGATCGGCGGCTTCCGGCAGCCCGCCGCCGGTGACGTGCAGCAGCGGATCGGCGCCCGCGCGCAGTCGCAGCCGCAGCCGGCCGCCCTTCTTGCCCGGTTCGTACGCGATCCCGGCCAGCGCCTGGAGCGGCACGGCTATCTCGCCGAGCAGCTGCCGCAGCTTGTGCACGCCCCGGTCGCGCCCCGGCACGATCCGGATGACCTCGCCGTCGAACGTCCAGGTGCCGTCTCGTGCCATCAGCTCTGCCATGGCGCGATTTTACGACTGCGCGCGGCCGGGGCCGACGACCGGATGGAGTCCGCCGGTGACCGTACGGGGGGCCGGTCGGCAGCGGGCTGCCACAGCGGCGTGCGCGTCGGCCGTGCGCCCCCTTGACCGCCCCTTGTGCGCCCGTTGCGCGCCCGCCGTTCGTCTTATTTCCATACCGGAATGTCCGTGGCCGTCCGTTGCGGAGCCGGTTCTCACCCAACCGACATGTATGTGTTGTGCACGCGTCAGAGTGCAGCCGTCCCCCGCCACTCGAATGCGCTGTGACACCCCGCGCGTCATCACGAGTCAGGGAGGGCCACATGCCGCACGCCTCACTCCGGCACGACCGCCAGAACAGCACGGACCGCCAGGGCCGCCAGGAACTTCTGGCCGCCGCCGCGCACCTCGGCCGCCGCCGCTTCCTCACGGTCACCGGCGCCGCCGCCGCGCTCGCCTTCGCCACTAACCTCCCCGGCACCGGCGCGGCGCAGGCAGCCGAACTGGACGGCAAGCGGATAGGGGCCGACCCCTTCACCCTCGGCGTGGGTTCCGGCGACCCGCTGCCCGGCTCCGTCGTGCTGTGGACCCGGCTCGCCCCGGAGCCGTACGAGGTCGGCGGCGGCCTGCCCCGGGAGAGAGTCGCGGTCCGCTGGGAGGTGGCGCACGACGAGCGCTTCAGCCGCGTCGTCAGGCGCGGCTGGGCCACCGCCCACCCCGAGTTCAACCACAGCCTGCACGTCGAAGCCGTCGGCCTGTCCCCGGACCGCGTCTACTACTTCCGCTTCCGCGCCGGAGACTGGATCAGCCCGCTCGGCCGCACCCGCACCGCCCCCGCGCAGCACGCCCGGATCTCCGAATTGCGCCTCGGCGTCGTCTCCTGCCAGGCGTACCAGGACGGCTACTTCACCGCGTACGAGCACCTCGCGGAGGAAGACCTCGACGCCGTCTTCCATCTCGGCGATTACATGTACGAGTACGCCGTCGACGCGGCGGGCGGCGCCCGCAAGTACACCGACCGGGTGCTGCCCGCGCACTACAACCACGAGACGGTCACCCTCGACGACTACCGGCTGCGCTACGCGCTCTACAAGACCGACCCCGACCTGATCGCCGCGCACGCCGCGCACCCCTTCATCGTCACCTGGGACGACCACGAGGCCGAGAACAACTACGCGAACGCGACCTCCGAGAACAACCTGCCGCCCGCCGAGTTCCTGGTCCGCCGCGCCGCCGCCTACCGCGCGTACTGGGAGAACCAGCCGCTGCGCGGCCCGCAGCGGCCCAACGGCCCCGACATGCGGCTGTACCGCCGTCTCCAGTTCGGCCGGCTCGCGCAGTTCGACATCCTCGACACCCGGCAGTACCGCTCCGACCAGGCGTACGGCGACGGCTGGCACGCGCCGGGACCGGAGTCGGCGGATCCGGCCCGTACGATCACCGGCGCGGCCCAGGAGCGCTGGCTGATCGACGGCTGGCGCGGCTCGCAGGCGCTCTGGAACGTGCTGCCGCAGCAGGTCGCCTTGTCCCAGCGGCGCAGCGTGCCCACCGACGCGTACAAGCTCAGCATGGACGCGTGGGACGGCTACAGCGCCTCGCGCGAGCGGGTGCTCGCCGGAGCCGAGTCGGCGGGGGTCGACAACCTGGTGGTCCTCACCGGTGATGTGCACGTCAGCTTCGGCTTCGACATCAAGCGGGACTTCGACAGGCCGGACTCGCGCACCACCGGCGTCGAGCTGGTCACCACCTCCATCAGCAGCGGCAAGAACGGCGCGGAGAAGCCCGCCAACTGGGACGCCTACATGGCGGCCAACCCGCACATGAAGTTCTACAACGGCCGCCGCGGCTACCTCAGGCTCACCCTGGACCAGCAGAAGGCCAGGGCCGACTTCCGGACGGTCCCGGCGGTCACCACCCCCGGCGCGCCGATCAGCACAGCGGCGTCGTTCATCACCGAGGCGGGCAAGCCCGGACTCAAGCGGGTCTGACGGCGGGCACGGGGACGGGGCGGGTCGGCAGGCCGACGCGCCCCGGGGTGGGCGCGGGGGCGTGCGCGTAGAGCGTGCGAGCGGGGCGCGGTGGCGCGGGCGC
>NZ_JAYMZR010000036.1:57757-61128 GCF_035828615.1 Streptomyces sp. H27-D2
CCTGCGAGTCTTGCCCGGCCGCGCCCGAGCCCCCCGGCCGTGCCCTCGCCCCAAGCCCCCGCTCGCCTTGCCGGGTACCGCACGCCGATGCGCTCCCGGACCGCGTCGAGCGTGCGCATCCCCGCGAGGCTGCCGTCCAGCGGCGCCAACGGCGACTCCGGCTCACCCCGCAATAGTTGGGCGAAGCGACCGGACGGACGCCGAGTTCGAGCAGCGCGCCGCCGCGATGCCGCCGGTGGCCGGAATCCCCCACCGGACCGGGCCTGTCCCCGGCCGCGGCGTCCCTGCCGGTGGCCTCGCCGGTGGTCTTGCCGGGCACCCTGTCCGCGTTCAGCAGGTATCGGCCCCAACCGGTCTCGCCCCTTCGGATTTGCTGAGAGCATAGGTAACGATTCAACGAACCATGGAGACCCGTATGCCGGAAACCGGCCCGATCAGCCCTGCGCAGACGTCCGAGCGAATACCGAGCCCGCGCGGGCGTGCGCCCGAGCGCACGCCCGCTTCCGAGCCGGCGCACGGCCCCGCGCCCGCGCCGGCCGCGCAGCGCCGCGTCGGAATGCTCGTCACCCTCGTCCTCGGCGGGCTGACCGCGCTGCCGCCGCTCTCCATGGACATGTACCTCCCGGCCCTGCCGGAAGTCACCGACGCACTGCACAGCCCCGCCGCGACCGTTCAGCTGACGCTCACCGCGTGCCTGGCGGGCATGGCGCTCGGGCAGCTCATCGTCGGGCCGATGAGCGACCGTTGGGGACGCCGCCGCCCGCTGCTCATCGGCATGGTCGTCTACGTCCTCGCCACCGCCATCTGCGCCTTCGCGCCGACCACCGAACTGCTCATCGGCTTCCGGCTGCTGCAAGGCCTCGCCGGGGCCGCCGGCATCGTGATCGCCCGCGCGGTCGTGCGCGACCTCTACGACGGCGTCGAGATGGCGCGCTTCTTCTCCACCCTCATGCTCATCTCCGGCGTCGCGCCGGTCATCGCGCCCGTCATCGGCGGCCAGGTGCTGCGGATCACCGACTGGCGCGGCGTCTTCGTCGTCCTCACCGTGATCGGCCTGCTGCTCACCCTCGTCGTATGGCGCTGGCTGCACGAGACCCTGGCGCCCGAGGACCGGCACAGCGGCGGCCTCGGCGAAGCCCTGCGCACCATGCGCGGCCTGCTCGCCGACCGGGTCTTCGCCGGCTACATGCTCACCGGCGGCTTCGCCTTCGCCGCGCTGTTCGCGTACATCTCGGCCTCGCCGTTCGTCGTGCAGGAGATCTACGGAGCGTCCCCGCAGACCTTCAGCCTGCTCTTCGGCCTCAACTCGATCGGCCTGATCGCGGTCGGCCAGCTCAACGGCAAGGTGCTCGTCGGCCGGGTCAGCCTCGACAAGGCGCTCGGCGTCGGCCTCGCGATCATCATGGCCGCGGCGCTCGCGCTGCTGCTGATGGCCTCCGGCGTCTTCGGCGACGTCGGCCTGGCGCCGGTCGCGGCCGGACTGTTCGTGCTGATGTCCGCGATGGGGCTGGCGATGCCCAACACCAACGCCCAGGCCCTGATGCGCACCAAGTACGCCGCCGGCTCCGCCTCCGCGCTGCTCGGCACCTCGTCGTTCCTGGTCGGCGCGATCGCCTCGCCGCTGGTCGGGATCGCGGGCGAGCACACAGCCGTCCCGATGGCCGTCGTCCAACTGGTGTGTGCGGTGGCGGCTGTCGGCTGCTTCATGGGACTGTGCCGTCCTTGGCAGCGGACGGAGGAGGCAGCGAGCTGAAGGCGCTACGACTGCGCGGTGGCACCGCGGAGCAAGCGGGGCTCGACGCCGGCGAGCTGCATCTGCTGATCCGGGAAGTGGAACGGCTGCCCGAGGGCGAACGCCCCTGGTGCTCGGGCGCGGTGCTGCTCGCCGGACGCGGACCGGTCATCGCGGTGGAGCGGGCCGTGGGCTGGGCGCTGCGCTACAGCGCGTACGACGAGGAGCGCGACCGGGGCGTCGAGCTGCCCCGCGAGCAGTGGGTGCCGATGCGGTCCGCCGCCGGCCGGCCGGGCGACTCGAGCCCGGGTGAGGGCGGCACGGGTGCGGGCGGCCTGTTCGACAGCACCACCGGCAGCGCCGCGGGCGGAGACGCCGGCGGCACCGTCTTCGACCTCGCCTCGCTGACCAAGGTCTTCACCGCCATCGCGGCCGTGCAGCAGGTCGAGCGCGGCGCGCTGGACCTCGACCACCCGGTCGCCTCGTACGCCCCCGAGTACACGGCCGCCGCCGAGCACGGGATCACCGTCCGGCAGCTGCTCACCCACACATCGGGCCTCCGTCCCGACCTGCCGCTCTACAGGTACCCGACAGCCGAACAGCGGCTCGCGCGGCTGACGGCCGAAGCACCGATGGACGCCCCCGGCAGCGCGTACCGCTACTCCGACCTCAACCTCCTGCTGCTGCAACGCGTACTGGAACGGCTCACCGGCCACTCGCTCGCGCAGCTCGTCCGGGACGGCATCACCCGGCCGCTCGGCATGTCCGACACCCGCTACGCCCCGCCCGCCGGATGGCGACCGCGCATCGCGGCCACCGAGGACCAGCGCGGGCCCTGGGCGAAGCTCGACCGGGGCATGCTGCACGGCACGGTGCACGACGAGAACGCCTACGCGTTCGGCGGCGTGGCCGGGCACGCCGGGCTGTTCGGCACGGCCGCCGACCTCGCCGTGCTGTGCCGGACGCTGCTCAACGGCGGGGCTTACGGTCCCGCCCGCATCCTCACCGGCGAGTCGGTGACCGGCATGCTGACCGCGCCGGGGCTCGGCTTCGGCGTCGACCAGCCGTGGTTCATGGGCGAGTTGGCGGGCCGGGGCGCGGCCGGGCACACCGGTTTCACCGGCACCAGCCTGGTCCTCGACCCGGCGACCGACACCTTCCTGGTGCTGCTGGCCAACACCGTCCACCCGCGCCGCCGCCCGGCGGACAACGGGCCGCGCGCCGCCGCGGCGACACGGCTCGCGCGGGCGGCCCGCAGGCACTGGTCCGTCACGGGGTCTTAGGGGGCGGGGCGGGGGCGCGGGGTGGGTGGCGCGCGGCGCGGTCCCTCTCCGCAGTACGACGGCGTGAGTACGACGGTGTGCGCCGTCGGGGGCGACTTGGCTGGTTCGGCCGATACGCGCTCCCGCGCCCGGCGCTCTTCGCGTCCCGCGCTCCCTGCGGTACGACGGTGTGCGCCCCCAGCGCGCGGCCCGGAGCGGGCGACCCGCGCGCCCCGAGTTGCGCGCCCCCGGGTAGGGCGTGCGCGGAGACCCGCGCGCCCCGAGACGCGCGCCCCGCGCGGGGCGCGCCCCGCCCCCCCGCGCCCCCCCCCCGGCGCGCGCCCCGCCCCCCCCCCCCCCCCCCCCCCCCCCCCCCC